>NZ_KB899421.1 GCF_000378205.1 Sediminispirochaeta bajacaliforniensis DSM 16054
GCCTCTGCCTCTGCGGGGACCTCTACATCTTCGAACGGCTCTTCTATCTCGTCGAGAAAATCTTCCGGTGCGGCTTCGGGTTCAAGAGATTCCAGTTCGATCTCCGGCTCAAGCTCAACTTCGGGTTCGACCGGCTTTTCGTGTTCAATCGGTTCTTCGTGTTCCGGAAGGTCGAAGTCGGTCAAGCCGTCGATATCGCTCTCCAGGTCACCGAGGTCAAGCTCCTCTTCGGAGGTTTCAAAGTCGCTGAGGTCGAGCTCTTCGATCTCGGGAAGATCGTCGAACTGATCGAGTTCAGTCTCGCTCTCGTCGGCGGATTCGGATTCGGGTTCTGCTTCCGGAAGTTCGATCTCGGCTTCTGAGGTTTCCGGCTCAGCCTCAGTCTCAACCTCTTCCAGGCTTATCTCTTCGGGCAGCTCTTCGACAGGCAGTTCCTCTGGAGATTCGCTGGAATCGGCGGAGACGGGAAGATCAGCGGCTTCTTCTTCAAGAGCTTCGAAGGGGCCCATTTCTTCGGTTACATCGGCGGTGTTGAGGATATTATCCAGTTCATCACCGGTGAGGGCTATGGTTTCATCTTCATCATCCTCAAAGAACCCAGCGACCTCATCCTTTTCTGCCTTTGCCGGAGTCTCTTCATCTTGCATTTCAGAAGGAGAGGGCGGTCCAACCTCTTCGTGTTCTTTTTTGCGAAGAACCGAAAGTTCTTTTCGGAGACTTGTAAGTTCATCTTTGATACTGAGTAGTTCTTGTTCTATTTTGGAAAGAACTGCGCCTTCCGCGAGAGGTGTCTCTTTTTCCCCTTTTATGTCTATCCCGAAATCATCTTCAAAGGCGCTTATATCATCGAATTCGGTGAGATCATCGATACTTTCATCATCTTCTTTTGTATCGGAGGTGGGTATTTCTATCTCCTCAAGTTCGGGAAGTTCTTCTCCGTAATCTTTCTGATCCAATTCGCCGATGTTCAATTCTTCGATTTCGGTCTCGAAATCCTCATCGATGAGTTTGAGGTCTGCTTCATCCGATTGCTGGGGCATTGTCTCTTCTGAGTCCGAAAGAATTGCTTCGGCTTCCATATCAAGCTGATCGAGATCAATATCTTCAATATCGCTATCAATTGCCTTGTTTGAAGATGATGCTGAATCAATTGTAAAGGTATCGTCATTTAAATCATCTATTTCATTGGTGAAAATTTCTTCATCGGCATCAAGCGTCTCATCGAAGTCGAGATCGAGGTCGAAGACCTCTTCATCGGATGATATGTTGTCGCTTGTCCCCCGTTCCCTCTCATCTCGTTCCTTATCAAGATCGCCTAAAAGGGCTTCTTCTTCGTCCGAGATATTTGATAGAGAAGTTTCCTGAGGGATGTCGAGGTCTTCGAGCTCGAAGTTTTCGTCTTCCGATTCTTCCAGAGGAATTTCTTCCGGGGCTGTCTTTACCCAAACACCGTACTGCTCAAGTTCGAGTTCGTCGTCGATGTTATCAAAATTGTTTTTTTGATCGCTTGCCATTGCTCGCTCCTGATTCCTATTCCACACTATTTCCTCTATCGGAAGAAAGCTGCGCTTACATAAACCTATTTTGAAGATTAACAGATCAAAAAGAAAATAACAATGTGAAAATGACCTCATAAGCATAACTCTACCTGCCGTTAATGTGTATATGAAGCGTGTATGGTCGTTTTTACTTGGCGTGTATGTGGCTGGGATGGCCTATGGTGGCTTGACTCTTATTTGGGGGCCAAAGGGGTATCTACAGTATCAGCATTTGCTTGCATATAAGGTTAAGTTGGAAGCAAATGTGAACCAGCTTGAGGATTATCATAGTGATTTGGCTCTACATGCAAAATCACTTGCATCTGATAGAAAGGCGGTAATGCTTGCAGCCAGAGAGTTGGGATATTATCAGGATGATGAAGGACGGATTGTTCTTGAAAATGGATATAAACCGACCTCCTCTGGTAGCTTTGCGGTAGGAGCCTTTATCAAGCCCTACGAGAGTGAACAATCCCCTGTTTTTGTTCTTAAGCTTGTTGCTATTTTTATGGGGGCTGTTGTTACATTGTTGACTTGGAATTTTTTTACTTCGGAAGGGAAAAAAAGATGACGCGGCGGATATCGAGGAATGATCCCAATCTTTTAGACGTCCTGACCGAAGTCCTGCTTCGGGGTGAACCGGTCATCATGCCCTGCGATACTATATATGGTATTGTCGGAATAGTGCCCGCAAGTGAAAAAAAAATCAGAGCTTTAAAGGACCGGTCGGAGACAAATCCATTTTTGCAGCTAATAAACTTTTCTCTGCTTCCCCGTGTGGTTCGAGGGGATGTTCCCGAGCGATTAATGCGATATTGGCCGGGAGCCCTGACCCTTATCCTCGATGCCGTTGGGGGCGGTACGGTAGGGGTGCGAATACCAGATGACGAGCTTCTTCAACATTGCATCGAAAGGGTTGGCATGCCATTATACTCAACAAGTGTAAACAAAAGTGGACAACCTAATATTAATGCTATTGAAGAGATTGTGGCATTATTTGGGAGTCGGGTGGAGTTGATTGTTGATGCGGGAATCATGGGGCAGGGACAGGCCTCTACGATCATTAATGCACGAAGTAAGCCCTATGTTCTTCTAAGACAGGGGGCGGTGCGTGTAGATGGTATAAAAAACCAGACAACCTAATAATTGTTGTCTGGTTTTCTTTTTTTCTGCTTTTGCTTATCTGGTGATTTTTCTTGCTTCCACGTAAAAACGCTTCTCATGGGCCTCTCCCATTGAAAAGGTTTTTCTGGGAAGTGCACCGTCGAGAATAACGGTTTTAAAGAAGTCTCCCTTATCCAGGGCGGGAAGAAGGATACCGCAGTTACCAGGTTTCCTTCCCAGTTTGATCGTTACATCTTCACCGTGTATGTAATCAACCGAGGTTCCCTTGTGTGCGAAAAGGTAGGAATCCATAACGGCTTGTACCGTACCCGCAGCAATGGTCGAATTCGAATCCTTTACCTCAATGACGCCGATTTGCTCTTCATCGACATAGCCAATTCGCTGAATTTCATCCTTGGTCTTAATGCTTTCCATGATAGCATCGACAGAGTCAAGTTCCTTGAAATTGACCGTCCCCACGCTCGAGAAGGCCTCAAGAAACTCTTTCGTATCTATAGCAAAGAGGACCCGATGAATCGGTTCGAAGATGAGGCCTTCATCATAGATGTTTTCCACTTCAACCAAAGCCCAGCGGGCCGGATGATTCATAATATCGGAATCAGAAGCCTTGTTTGCTTTTATCTCTTCCCAGACAGCCTTTGCCGTTGCTAAACTGTGGTTGCCGTCTCCCATAGCAAAGAGGAGAACATCTTTGCTTCCGTAGCGCTTTTCGAAGATCTTTGGATCGGCAAGCTTTGTTAGTGCAGCTGCGATGGATTCCATACGACTTTGATCGATTTTATATCCTGTAAGATGACCGCCATCTTTCATGAGATCGAAGTCGTAGATTTTCTGGAGGCGATCAAGTTGGGTAGTAAGCGGTTCGATAACGGTTTTATCGGGGTCGTCGATGAGAACCATGATATGCGGCAACTCGAGAGGTGCACCTATTCGGATTTTCTTTCTGGGGGGGATTCGTTCTATGATCGTTCCTTCCGTCGCACGTATCAGGGTTGTGGAATCTTTGGAATAGTCATACGCTTCAAGATCGAGAGCCACCATGAGTCCCCAGCGGCGGGGGCTGGTTCCTGTTTCCCGTTTGACTAGAAAAAAGGAGGGTTCATGTTCGGTAAGCACGCCGTCCGCAAGGTAGGCTTTCATAGCGTTCTGAATATTTTTGATTCGCTCCTGCGCATCGTTGTCTTCCAGGTAGCATTCAGGAAAAATCAGCTTAAAGGTCGACGGTACAGCGTCGGTTATATGGGCAACCTCTTCCCAATATTCCGGCTCGGACGTGTATTGGTCGCAGGCAACGACGGCCCATTTGGACATGTCGATGTCCGAATTCGGCATAACAATGGCAGGGGCGGCGACCCCCACTGCGGCAAGTTTGTCTTTGAAAGCCATGGCTTACTCCTTCATCAATTTACTGGCATATTATCTACGAAAAGGAAAAAAAACAAGCATAAAACTGTTGATTATGCCAGAGTAAGGAATTTGGATGTATGAAACGAGCTTTTTTATTTATTGGCGGCGAGGGACCGATCGGTGATACTCTTCCCGAATTCCCCACTTCTTCGGATATGGTGATTGCCGCCGACTCGGGAATTGACTTGGCCGTCGCTTACGATGTTAGTGTGGATTATGCCGTTGGTGATTTTGATTCTATAAAGAATAAATCTCTGCTTAATACGCTTGAAGATGGACATGTTATCATCTACGATCGAGATAAGGATCTGACCGACACGGAAATTGCCGTCTCCCATGCCCGGAATCTTGGCTGTGATGAATTGATCGTAATCGGCGGAGGCGGTGGGCGTGTCGATCATCTTCTCGCCCTTTTTGCCCTTTTCGATCGAGATTGGACTCCTAAAAGATGGTATGCCTCTTTTGGATCGGTCTTTTTGATAGAGAAAGAGAACTCTTTCTCTTTGCCTGTGGGGACCACGGTCAGTTGTTTTCCTGTCGGAGAGCAGGCGTGTTCCCCCTGGAGCCGTGGGCTCAAATGGGAACTTGATACCTTATTTTGGCAGAGGGGCAGTTTCGGTATAAGTAACGAGGTCAAAGAATCCTGTTTCCAAATAGGGGTCCACAGCGGTAGAATGATTTTCATTATTCCTGTTGATGAATAATGATGAAGGGAGAAAAGCTTGGCAGGTCAAGTGGGGAAAGATGGAGATCGGCGTTCTGTCTTTTTTGAGTTAAGCAGATCGCTTTCTTCGACCGAAAGAGATGAGCTTCTCAATTCGATCAATAAAAGCTTGAAGATGAACACTCCAAGGGGCAGTGAGCCTCCCTCTTCGTCGGATACTGATGAGCTGAATCTTCGCTTGATGCAGGAGTTCAAGCGGATCTCGCTTTGGGAACGCTTCATGCTTTGGCTGAAAAAGCATCTGACAGGGAAGGGGTACGAGGCCCTTATGCTGGAGATGAAGCTTGATCGACTAAAGCGCACCATTCGAAAGAATAATCAAAGCCTTACGGGTTTTGAAACCAGGGACCTCAAGCCGGGCTTCGCCCAGGAGCTTTGGCCCCTTTACGAAGATTCTTTACTGCTCTATTCCTGTTTCGATAAGCTGTTCGGTAAAAGTGGTCTGTTCCGTGATGTTATGATTTCGCTTTTTCAGAATGAATTAAAAGAGTCGATCAAATCTCCTGAGCAGGTATATTCCAGAGAAGAGATGATTGAGGTGTTTCGCCGGGAAGGAAGCGATGAGGCTGTCAGACGAAAAGGGGCCGAGCTTCTCGATGAAGAACTTGAGCAGGTAATAGATAAACAGCTGCTCAAGAGGCTGGAATCAGCCGTTGCTCCCATCCTCGCCGCCGACAGGCTTGTAAGATTTCCCTTTAAGCGTATGTTCGGGGCCTTCGGGGTTGTCGGCGTAGATCCTATGGATATGTATCAGGCGACCGGCAATATTCCCACCTTCCGTAATGCTACCGCCGTTACCATGCTTGACCAGCTTGAACAACTTTTTCATGGTCTCTACCTCTTGTCGATTACGGTGGAAAGCGATCCCCTGACGCTTAATGTTGCCGATATCGTTCTGTCTGTTTGTAGAAAGCGTAGTGCACGGGAAGAAGAGAGCGAGGCCTTTCTTTCACATTTCAAGCATCTGGTGGAAACCACAGAAAGCTTTCTGGATGCCTCTTCTCTCCCCGAGCTGATCCGCTTTTTTCGACGTGATCCCTACTACAAGATACGTATCGTTCAGGAAAAAATGGACCTCAAGGCCTTTTTTCGTACGACACGGAAAATCATCATGCGGGAATATATTGAGGAAGAGCTCCCCGGAGTTCGTGATGAAGCAACGGATCGCAATATTCGGGAAATTTTTGCAGAAGGCGACGTAGAACGCTTGAAGAATTATCGTACCTATCAATCAATTGCCTACGATGAATTGGCCCTGCCCATGTTTTTGTTTCAGCGATCTCTCGCTCTTTTATATGCCTTTTGCACAAAGAACTATCGCAATGATATCCAGGAAACGGTTCAGATCCTTGACAGGGGGCTCTATGCTCTCAATCGTGTTGAACGTGATCGTTTATTGATGCATGCAAGTGCAATCGAGGATGTCGAAGAGGAAATACGCAAGCTTGATCATTCCCTTTCCAGCGAGGAAAGTGATGGGAAACTCTTCCAGCGCCTTCGGTTTTCCATGGGAGGGGATCAGGGTCAGTCCCGGATGTTTCGGTCCCTGGTCCAGCAGAAGGATAGCGAAGCGGCCTCCATTGTTCGTAGGGGATGTGAGGCCGTGGATGGTTTGAAGCGGATATTCGAGGACACGCTGAAGATCAGAAATGAATCGGGAACACAGGCCCTTAATCAGCACTATTTTGTCAAGGGAACTCCGGTAGCCTTACGATCGATTGTCGATCGCAATATTGCCACCCTGCGGCGTTTCTCCTTTGTTATGCAGCAGATCAAGCGAATGGAGTCGTAAGCCCGGAAAGTGCTTTTTTTAGCCGTTCACAACTTACCTCTGGGCTTTCCACAAGAACCCTCTTTCCTGCCAGTAAATCGGCAATTCCCGTTTCTCTTGGATAACGGGGAATGATGTGACGATGGATGTGGTCGATGGATGCTCCGGCCGTAAGCCCCATGTTATAGCCGATATTATAACCGGATGGGGCGTAAACTGCATCCAGAAGGTTTAGGCAGCTTCTTGTAATCCTATCCAGTTTTGCTTCCTGCTCACCTGTAAGTTCCCTGATGTCGGTAAGATGTCTTCGGGGAAAGATAAAAAGGTGGCCGGGATTGTATGGATAAAGATTTACACTAACCAGGAAATCTTCATCTTCCCAGATGCAAAGATTGACAACGTCGTCACGTTTTTCGACGATTGAGCAGAGGATGCAGCCTGGATATTTTTCTCCTTTAACGTATTTCATTTTTTCAAAATTAAAAAAGTATTCCATGTTTTTTATTCACTCGTCCGGAGTTTCCGAGAGAAGGTCTTCAATCGAGATAAGATTTGGATCTTCCGCCCGGCTGAGTACCAGCTTGAGCAAGCCTGGATAGGTGCTCAAGAGCCTGCCATACTCCTCGAGAACAGCGAGACGCTCCTTACGCGATACACTCCATAGGCGTTCTTTTGAAAGGGCCTCTCGTTCCGCCGCCTCGGTGGTGGATAGCCGGTCGAAATAGAGCTTCTTTGCCATTTCATAGAGTTCCTTGTCGGGGAAGTGCCATGAAAGGATGGATATATTGGAGAATTCAAGTTCGGGGAAGGATGAGGAAAGATCTTCGTCAATGCCTATCCGATCGGGGTGCTGTGCAAGATAAGCAGATGCCGCATCGAGCACTTTGGCCTCTCTCGCTGTATACCAATCATTTAGGGTTTCCTGTGTCAGCCCCTCGTCTTTGACAAGATGAGGAAGCTCTTCAGGCCGTATCCGATAGGAAAGAGAGAGTTTAATGGTATAGTCGAAGGAGACCTCGTCGGGAAGAATCCCCGCATAGAGTTTTCCGGAAGGAAGCGTTCCCGATGATTCGATACTCCTATTTCGAGGCGTAAGATCGAAGAGGTGAAGCTTCATGTTTCCGGGTATGAGTCGTTCCGCTTCCCAGTAGAAAACCCCCGGTTTATATACGTTAGGGGCATAGCCGCTGGTCTTGGTAAAGAGAACGGCATAGTGGTTTTCGGGAATCAGATTTTGGATCCAACCGAAATAGAACACAACTCCGCCGAGTATAAGCAGGAGAATAAAAACAACAAGGATTTTTTTCATGTGAAAGCTCCTTCGTCAAACATCAAGGGTATTTGCATAAGCTGGGTGACGACCGCATCGGGCCGAATCGTACGGCATTCCGGGACTTCTCGTCGTAACCTGAGACTTCGCTTATCTCCGGCAAACAATATCGTTTTGCAGCCGCACTGCGATGCGGCAAGGATATCATTTCTTATATCGTTACCGACATACACTACCTCTTCGGGACGAATATGGTACACATCTTCAAGCTTTTCCAAGACCGGACGAAACATATTCGCCGATGGCTTTGCAACATGATGTTCGTATGAGTAGAAAAGAAGTTCAGAGGCGAATCCGAGATCGGTTTCGTCACCGCCGAAGAGCGCCTTGAAAGAGAGCGGGGTATAAAATTGCGCATTAGAGACAATCCCCATCGGCATAGGACGGCGTGTGAGAGTATCAAAGAGATCCAGTGCTCCGGGCATCGGCCATATCTTGTTTGTCGAAAGTTCATAACGGAGGGCCACAATAGAAAATGATGCCTCGTCGGCAGCCCCTTTGAGTCTGCCTTCCTCCTTGAGCCTGTCGATTACACGTTCCCATATACGGCGGATATCTACTTCTGGGACATCGATCCCGGCCAACCTCCGCGTGTTGTGTTCGCGTAAAATTTCTTCGAGATACACTTCGAAGACTCTTTCCGGAGTTTTGTCACCGGAGAGCAGAAAACCGCTATTGATCAGTGCCTCTGCCGCAGCCATGGCCCGCCGGGCCTTATCGCCGTCGGTATCTGATGCCTGAGAGATATCTCCACTGGCACTAATAAAAAGGGTACCGTAGATATCAAAGAGGCAAGCCCTGATCCCGGTCATTTGTGTTAACATCGGCCGAAGATCCGTTGATATTGGCTCGAGAGGAGAAAGTTGTTCTCGTATAATGGAAATCAGTACATCACGAAACACAAGCACATTGTACGATGGAACTTGTTTCATTCGCAACTGCAATTGTGCTACTATTAGCCTATGAAGAGCATCTCCGGAAAGAAACCTTTAGGCCTCTCTCAGTCACTGATAAGGTTAATCGACTCCTTCAGGATATGGCTTTTCCATTTGATACTTATATTTCTTTTCTTTTTCGTGGCTGGTTCGATTCAGGAGCTTTCCGACGACAATCTCTTTCTTTTACTCGAGTGTATTCGCATTGCCGCCTATTTTTATATCGTCTTTACCCTGATCTATCAGGGTATGCTCTTTTTTGTGAGACCCTGCCGATTTCTTTCACGGATTCGCTCTCTATTCGGGTTGCTTATCGTTCTGCTTGTCTATGTTGGCGAAAGCTATCTCCTGGCCTGGTTTGGCGGAATTTGAGTATGAAAGGGGTGGCTGTTCGAAATCCCTCGGAAATTGCACGATTGCGCCTTGCTTCGAGAATCGTGGGAGAGATTCTCAGCGCTTTGGAGCCCATTATGGTCCCGGGCATAAGTACGGGAAAGATTTCGCTCTTCTGTGAGAAGCATTTGAGACGCCTAAACGCTCAATCGGCTTCTTCCCTGCTTGGTTTTCCAGGAACGGTCTGTACGTCGGTAAATGCAGTCGCCGTACACGGCATTCCTGGTGATCGAATTTTACAGGGGGGGGATATCGTGACAGTCGACCTTTCTCTTGAAATCGGCGGCTGGTTTGGTGATGGGGCCGTCACCTTCGGCATTGGAAAGGTATCTCCTGAGGTCGGGCGTCTTTTGCGGGTTGCAAAAAAGGCAACTATCGCTGGAATAACCGCGACACGTCCCGGGCTAGATAGTCTTGAGATTGGAAGGGCCGTGGAACGCTATGTCGATGCAATGGGCATGTCCGTCATTGCCGACTGTCTGGGCCATGGTATCGGCCGTAGCCTTCACGAACCTCCCGTTATCCCCTTTTGCAGCTATAAAGGAAAGGGCTTCCGTCTTGAAGAAGGGATGGTATTTACGATTGAACCAGTGGTCACTCTTGCCGCCTCTGGTTTGGTAGAAGCGGGAGACGGCTGGAGCAAGCTCACCTCCACAGGCCTTCCTGCTGCTCAGTGGGAGCATACCGTTCTCGTGACCCGAAGCGGTTGCGAAGTCTTGACGGTAGGGTAACAGCCTTTTCCTTTACGATTTTTGTTTGACTTATGTTAGGATAGGGTCGATACCATCCTTGCGGTCTCCGATTCCGGACAGTAGCTAATTGTTACACTTTGTTACCTTGCCGAAATATTCTGGAAACGGTACGGCACTACCATATAACCATCTACCACATATAAGGAAATTGATGGAGGTTTATATGGCACAAAAAAAATCTCATGGGATCGTATTCCTGTTGGCTACTTTATGCTTGTTGGCTACCCTTAGCGGCTGTGCGGGAGTGAGAACATCCAGAATCGAACGCTTCCAGACCAAGAGGGATGATCGCATTGTTTCCAAGATTTCGACCGAGCTTGATTTAACTGCTTCGCAAGAAGAACTTTTGGAAGAGGTACGTAGTAATATCGAACAGCTGGTTCAGACTACAACGATTCTGAGTCCGGAAGAGAAGGAATATCTGAGGGACGCTATAGCTTCCGAAGAACTGGAGATTGATAGCCTTCTGCAGATACGAAAGATTCATGAGGCCGACATTGCCCGTCTGCACGAAGAAATTTTCGGAGAAATAAAACGCTTTCATGCGGCTCTTAGCCAGGGGCAGAGAGACAAACTTGCGGATATGCTTGTCGAACGAATGAAATGATATACAATGAGGATGCATAGATAAAACTTGCGTGGGGGCCATAGTGGAAGAGCGAGTTCTCCTTCTCGACGACGACCAGAAAATGAATTCGCTGCTCATTCGCTATCTTGAACAGTTTGGTTTTCGGGTAACTGCGTTTACCCATCCAAAAGAAGCGTTGATGGCCCTTAAAAGTCAGCATTTCGATATCGCAATTCTTGACGTTATGCTTCCTGATATGGACGGCTTTGCTGTTTGCAAGAGAATCAGGAAAGAGTGGGACCTCCCGGTTGTTATGCTGACGGCACGAGGGGAACTTTCCGATAAGGTTCTTGGTCTGGAACTCGGAAGTGATGATTATATGGCCAAGCCCTTTGAGCCTCGTGAACTGGTTGCCCGCATGCGTGCCATTTTACGTCGAAAGCGTTTTGCCGCAAACGGCAGGGGATCATCGGTAATTCTACGGGTAGGGTCTGTTACCCTGAATCGTGATACCTATAGTGCTAGCCTTTCAGGACGTCCTTTGAGGCTTACCGGGGCCGAGTTTCGTCTTCTCGATATCTTTCTGTCGGCTCCCGGTCAGATATTCTCCCGCGATATCCTTATGGACAGGATGAAAGGAGGAGAGCCGGGCCCCTTCGATCGTTCCATCGACATTCTAGTCAGTCGCCTGCGTGCAAGGCTTGACGATGATCCTGCCGATCCTCGTTTTATCAAGACCATCCGTGGGGCCGGTTATCTTTTCATGGAAAATGGTTCATGAATCTGATTCACTCATTTCGCGGCAAACTCTATCTGACGATTCTGTTTTCCGCTCTTTTGATGATGTTTTCCATTCTCCTCTTTTTTGGGGTTCAATATCGTTTTCAGGCAAAAGCCGATAACGCTTCGGCGCTTGTTTCCTTTTATCGCCGCAATATTGCCGATATGGGTGCGCGACCCAATAAAGAAATGGGAATGGCTCTTTCTAAGCGTTTGGGTATCGATATCATTTTTTTTGCTGATGATGGCTATCAATGGGAGAGCACTGCTGATCAAGAAGTGATTCGCTTTGCGGAAATAACCATGCACAATAGGAAAGGGGATAATAGAGGCCTTTTCAAGGGAAAACTGTATGTGGGGTTGAAGGACACCCGTGGATACTTTTTCTTTTATGGCAATCTTTTGTTTAATCTGGAGAGACTTCGCATCTTTCTCGGAATCTTACTCATAGTAGGGCTTTTTTCCTACCTAATCGTTTTTCTGCTTCTTAGAATATTTCTTTTTCCGCTTAAGGAACTTGAACAAGGAGTTGGCGCTCTTAAGAGCGGTGACCTTTCGTATAGAATCAGAGTCATTGGAGAAGATGAAATTGGTGAATTGTCCGCAGCATTTAATCACATGGCCGACCAAATTCAGAAGATGCTTTCCGATAAAGAACAGCTGTTGTTGGATGTCAGCCATGAGTTGAAAACGCCTATCGCACGTATGAAAGTCGGGCTCGAATTTCTAAAAGACGAAGAACTTCGTAACAGCTTTCGTGACGACCTCGATGAGTTGGATATTAAGGTTAAAGAACTACTCAACACGGCACGATTGGATACCCCTTATGGAACACCTCAAAAAAAGCGAGTCGATATTGTTAATTTTTTAGAAACCATAGTCGCGGGATTTCCAAAAGAGAGCCCGGGTATTCTATTCCGTCCAGGTGATCAGCCGCCGCTCTTCGCGGCAATCGATCCCGATCTTTTTCAAACAGCCTGTACAAATATTCTGGAAAATGCACTTCGCTACTCGTCCTCCGCTTCTTCTCCCGTTGAAGTTTCATGCCGAAAAAGGCGAGAAGAAATCATCATTGAATTCCTCGACCATGGCCCCGGTATACCCGAGAACGATATAGATCGGGTTTTTGAACCCTTTTATCGTGTCGATTCATCCAGGGATAAGCGGACAGGCGGCTTTGGCTTAGGCCTTTATCTTGTCAGAAAAATCGTTATTGCACACGACGGGTTTGTCGAACTGGAAAGTGGGGTGGGTAAGGGGACGCTGGTTCGCATTAGGATATCGCAGATAAGTCGTTGATAAGCGAACTTGACAAAGAGGAGGAAATTCTCTAAAGGGAGATATCAGAAACATCGGTACGGAGGATGCCTTGTCTATCCAAAGAAAAATCATTGTGGATTACATAAAGGCAGGATCTTTGGCAATTTTGACAGGTTCGATTTATGCCGTTGCCATCAAATTTCGCATTGTCCTCCTTCTTCTCTGTATGCCCGATATGCAAGTCGCATCGCCGGAACCGGAAAACGAACGGCTTCTCCTTGTTTTGTTTGGTGCCATTCTTGCAGGCATTGGTAAATCATTAGCGTTCATGAATAGAGGCTCAACCGGTGACGAGGATATCGCAAGTGTTTATGTTTCGGAGAAGTTGAGAAAACCAGTTGGTAAGATCAGTATTATCGCTGGCAGTATCTCTACTGTGTATGGAGTGGTTCTCAACTATATAAAGGTCCAGGACCCAGCGATCGTCGTAAATACACTATACAAAAAGCAATGGGATACTATTGCTATAAAGCCGAAGAGAGGATAGCGTGTAAGCTATTGAGAAAGAGGCTTTTGTCATGAAGATAGTACTTTTCATTTTACTTGTATTTGTTATAACTACATCTTTTTCCTGTAGTGTCTTCAAGGAAGAAGATGATGATTCGAACATACTATTAATGTCTATGGGGAAAGTATCGCCGGAAAGAGGCTCTGTTTCTGTACCTCAGATTTCATCTGCCGCGTCATCCGATACAGCAGAGAAAAGAATACAGTTTTTTTGATGACGCTCTTGTGCCTGCTAAAAAGGAAAGGAACAGAGGCATAGTTTGCTACACCGAAAGAAATATTATCTCATAGCAATGTTTTTCCTTGTTTTTGTATCTCTTTATGGATTTAGTGAGGCGAGGGATCCTTCTTATATTGGGGATTATGAACAGCGAGTGACCTTATATGGAAAGATGTATCAGAATCTACTCGAACTATCAATCGAGGGAAATGATGATCTTTCTTACAATGCCAACAATCCAGCTGGCTTAGGCGTTGGAATTTCTTGCAGGGATTATCGTCTCAGTTTGGAGTTTTGCCATGATATTGGCGTTACAGCGGACAAAGAATATCCAAAGACCCAAATTTTTGACTTGCAAGTTCATAAATATACCGATCATTTTATTTTTGATATTCTCTTTCAGCAGTACAAAGGTTTTTATCGGGACGATGGAACAACTCTCTTCACCTATCCAGGCCTTTCCCTATTTTTAACGGGGGTAACGGGACAGTATGTTTTTAATTCCAAATACTTTTCGAGTCGTGCAGCATATGCATTGACCGAAAAGCAGTTAAAATCTGCCGGAACGTTTCTATTAGGCTCCAGCTTCTATTATTATTCAGTAAATACAGATGAAATTCATGATGATATCCTCCATTCCGTACAAGGCTTCCAGTGTGGCGTGAATGCCGGCTATGCCTATAACTGGGTTGTGAGAAAAAAGTGGTTGATTAATCTGTCGTTATCAATCGGGGTCGATATAAATAATAGCAGTATTGATACATTTTTTGATCACAATCTTAGAATAGCACCTCTCGTTTTACCCAAGTTTTCATGCTCGTATAATAAGGAGTCATGGTCTTTGGGAATGGTTTTTATAGCAAATACAATTACCGCGATTATGGAAGAGGATGCAGATCTCGAGCTCGATAGTGGCAGGTTAAACGTGGTTTTCCTGAAACGGCTATAGCTGGGCCCCTATTATGCCCTTTTTGTTTTGTTTTTCTTCAAAAAATATGATACTATTTTGATAAGGTATTTGCTTGTTGTTTGCTGTTTGTCGCCTTAGTAAGCAATGGATCGCAATAAGGAGTAACGATTTGGCTGCTATATCACGAATTTACGTTATAGGATCCGGTTCCATGGGAATGCCTCTTGCGGCGTTTTTATCCGCAAATAACATACAGGTGACTGCAGTCCGCACGAGTGTAGAGGGGATCCCGCCGACTAACGAGAGTGTCACAGTCGAATTATCGGCCGGAAAATCCCTTCAGGCGAACGTCAAAATGGTTTCATTATCTGAGATCGAAAGCGTTGATGAAGGATTTCTTCTCCTCACTGCGAAGGCCACAGCAAATAGCAGTATCGCTGATTCATTGAAAACAAAATTTTCAAAGCTCCCAATAGTCGTGATGCAAAACGGAATTGGCGTAGAACAAGCATATATCGATGCAGGTTTTCCGAAAATTTATCGTTGTGTACTATATGCAACTGGCCAAACCATTCAAAAATATCATTACCGATTTCGCGAAGTTTCAGAGTCTCCGATAGGTATCGTAAAGGGGGATACTGGGGAAGCACAGGCTATTATCGATCAAATCTCAACACCGACTTTTCGCTTTCGCTACGTCGAAAGCATTGACAGAGAGGCTTGGAAAAAGGCAATTATAAATGCGGCTTTTAATTCGATCTGCCCACTAATTAATGTTGATAACGGTATTTTCCACCGAGATGAGCACGTCGCAATGATTGCCGAAGCAATCATCGACGAAGCGAGCTCGGTTGCTGCAAAAATCGGAATTCGATTTAAGGAAAGAGAATTGTTCGATCAATTACTGCTCATCAGCCAGCGTTCCGATGGACAACTCATTTCAACACTTCAGGATATTAACAATGGGCGGGAGACAGAAATAGAGTTCCTAAATCTGGCGATTGCACGAATCGGAAATGAAATGTCTCCTCCGATCGACGCACGAGTCACACGTATTTTAGGAGAGATGATTTTAGCAAAATCTAAAAGTACTATTTGAAAGGTATGTCATGAAAAAAATGACATGCAGGCAAAAAAGCAAGTATTTTGCCTGCAACATGACATCTGTATCACCAGGATTCTGAACACTATAAAACTTTTACATATATTACAAAGCGCTTCATATTTCCTTCATCTTTCACAATTAACCTTTTCTTAATTGATTTCAACAAGGAGAAATGCCTATGTCAATTCCAATTAAGAAAAAAAGGCTGGTAAAGTTGTCACTTGAGACAGGTTTGATGTTTTTTACACTTATCGTTCTGATAGTAAGTTGTTCGCATACCGAACGATCCTGACCGGTCGTCCTGGAGGGTGGTCCCGGTGGTGGACCATAAGGAGTTTCTTATGAAGGAGTAATATTCAGTGGAATGAATGCTATTATGTTTTGAAAGAGGCTTGTATGACATTTTAAATCCTGTTTTCACGTTATAGTTGCGCTGGAGCGCTACGAATTTCGGCTTATATAAACCCCCTTTTAAAATTATCTTTGCCAGCTGTGAATCCACATCAGTCATATATCCAACCAATTGACCTTTTAATGCACTGACGGACAAGGAATCATGCACGGATTGGCAAGACAGTCCAATTTTGAAAATCCTATAATGAGCTATCTATAATTTTAAGGAGGATCATAAATTGGTTCGTAAAAATTATCTGTTTTTTTTAATAATTCCACTGCTTGTTATTATAGGATGCAAGAATCCCACTGGAAATGATACGGACACAGCCGAGTCATTATGGTATAAAGTAAGTGCAGCCAACGGAAGCACCGAAGATATGTTTGGATTCTCCGTGGATATCGAGGGAGACTATGCGGTAGTAGGGGCTAGGGGATATGACCATTACGCCGGAACGGCCTATGTATTCCATAAAACCGGTCCAAACAGCTGGGACAATGGAACCCAGCTGGAGTTTACGGGGTTTGACAATGGCTTCGGCTGGTCGGTCTCCATCAGCGGTGATTATGTCTTGGTGGGTTGCCGATATGGCAATCACAATATAGGCGAGGCCTATATATATCAAAGGACTGGTACAAACAGCTGGGGCAACAGACAGGTTCTTAATCCAAGTGATGCTACGTCAAAAATCAACTTTGGGCTTTCTGTCTCTCTGGACGGAGACTATGCCGCCATTGGCACATACACTGGTGAATCCGTCTATGTGTATAAGAAAGGGAGCAATGGATGGAGCAATCCCAGTGAAACAATCCTGAAATCAACCAAATCGAGAGCTGAGAAATTTGGTTACTCAATTTCTCTTGATGGAGATACTCTTGCTATAGGTGCTTATGAGAACGATCTCGTAGGAGCGTATGTATATGAAAGGTATGGGGACAATGCCTGGGGAAATATATATGTTATAGCTGTCCCCGAGAAAAGCAATAATCGTGATTTCGGTATAAGTGTTGCTGTGGACGATGGGTATCTGATCGTTGGGGACACCGCCTTTGGCGACCAGGGCCAGGGAGCGGCATTCGTATACGAACGGTCCAGCGGCGGTAACATCTGGGAAAAACCTGCTAAGCTGACCGCCCCGGACGGTGCGCCCGGTGATAATTTCGGAACTGTGGCCATCAGCGGCGACACCATTCTGGTGGGAGCTGAAAACGCAGTCATCGGTGGCAATAGTTCTCAGGGAGCTGTCTATAGGTACAGTAGAACCGGAAGCAACACTTGGGATTTTGCCAAAAAACTCGCAGACAGCAACGGATCGGAAAAGGATTATTACTACAAAGCCGCACTGGATAACACAGCTCTGATCATTGGAGCATGGGGTGCAGAGAACTACAAAGGGTCAGCTTCCATCTATCGATATAAGTAATATGCAATGATTGGTAAACCCGGGTTCGGCGATAAAAGAAATCAAGGAGTAAGAAATGTAAAGGATAGTAGTCTATTTAGGGATTATAATGCTTGCCTTGGTAATGACGCATGCCCTTAATCCAGTTAATGATAAGCCGGATACCGGAGACGAGTCTGTCGTAAATTCGACGAATTATAAAGCCGAAGGTGTGTCGTTTACTTCATGTGCCTGGCGGGGCCTGACCTTTCCCATCGGCGTTAATGACGATGGCAGAGCCACCGTTTCTCACACCTTCCAAATCGCAGATACTGAGACAAGCTATGAATTGTGGGAAAAGGTGTACCAGTGGGCGACAAGCGGAAGCGGAGGGGCCCCAGGAGACGGACAGTACTTTTTTGCCAACGTCGGGACTCAGGGGGACGGCAGCCCTGAAGATACAAAAAAGCATCCGGTAACCATGATAAACTGGCGGGACAGTATCGTTTGGTGTAATGCTCTTACCGAATGGTATAATGCTAACGCTGGAACAGACTATGACTGTGTGTACACCTATTCAAATACGATTATCCGTGATTCCAGAGACAGCAACGCCGCAGCCTGCGATGGAGTTGCAGCAAGCTCCACAGCCAACGGTTTCAGGCTTCTGACTTCCGATGCATATGAGTGCGCGGCACGCTATCGGGACGGTACACGCTGGACTTACGGAGACCATGCGAGCGGTGATGATTCCGGTGCCTGTTATGATGATGGAGATATTCTTGGAGGACAGGAACTCTCTGAGGTCTTTGGCAATTATGCCTGGTATTCTCGTAATTGAGTTATTAACAACAAGTATAGTTCTCACGCAGTGGCAACGGCAGGAAACAAGGGCGGGGAGGTCCGGAGTGGAAATGCCCAATGCCCTGGGGCTTTATGATATTATGATATGAGCGGTAATGTGTGGGAGTATTGCTTTGAACGAGGCAAAAGAAATATAGCTATCGAATACCTCGGGGCGGCAGCTGGAATTTCCCAAGTAGAAGCTTGTAAATCGGCGATTTGTCGGAAACCGCCCTATACTACGAGAATAATGAGATGGGCTTCCGTTTTGCAAGAACAGCAAACTGATGATCTCTTAGGCTTCAGCCGTTCTCTATTCGAAGGGAGGATAGATAACGGCTGGGGCTGACGTTAAATAGCTCTTTAAAGCACCGGGAAAAATGTGCAGGATCATTGAAGCCCCACCGCAGGGCTATATCGGTTATTGTCCGGTTTGTGTTCCGGCTTTTGATGATTTCCTGTCGGCAGCGCTCCAGGCGCTGCTGACGAATCATCCGTGAAACGGAAGTCTCGGTAGAAGAAAAGAGCTGGTGAAGAGAACGAAGGCTGAGCCCGAAGGTCTCTGCGATTTTTCCGGGATTTAAATCAGGATCATCCAGATTTTTTTCGATATAGGAGGCTATCTGATTAAACAGTTCCGATCTATAAGCCTGAGGGGGCATCGGATTTAGGCGGAGAAGCCAGGTTGTCAGGAGTTCCAGAGTAGTATCAGTAATTACCGAAGCCGTGTTTCGATCGAGGACATCCATACGGCTGCTTAAAGTCATCAGATTTGAATGAATAAACGGTCCAAGTCCTTCCCTCCCGTTGAATACCTTCCCCACCATTTGGGTTACCTGGGGAAAAAGCTCTTCCAAAAATACTTTCTCTACGAATAAAGTGTTTTTCGCAATTTCAGTAAATGAATGGAAAGAGAGGGCTTCGCTAGTATCCCAGAGATAGATATCACTATCAGAAACCCTTTGATGTATCCCCCGCCGGGTGATGATCTCCTTACCCTTCTGTACTGTAAGGATACCATAATAAGCGGAATTTCCTTTTATTGCCTGAGATGACGACCGGCTGCCGCTGCAGGGAGAGTAACAGCGGCAGCTGCTCAACATAAAACGTCCGAGACCTCGCATGCGGAGATCAGCATCGATCTCATCATTGCCCTCATTGAGGTTCCAACCCATATGGGACAGGTTAACGGCTTCATACCAAGCATCAAATCGCTGTCTTTTTGAGATCTCTTTAGTAATTAAAGTTATTTGTTCATCAAACATATATTCCAGCTATAATATACTGCAGTTACAGAGAAAAACAAAACTTTTACACTGATCTTCCTGAACATTTGATATGTAATCCGCTTCTATTAAAATTGGGCAATCCATACCTTCGGGATTATCATAGGGCAATAAAAAAAGACGGGTGAACTCTCATATAATTATCCTGACAACTCGGAATAGTCAATTGTCGAAAATACAGCACCGTCACCCAATAAGCTTAGGGCACTACTCAAGGAAAAAGCCTTAACAGGTTCGCAGGCGGCTAAAATTGCAGGTGTTAACCCCCGCACAATTAGAAAGTGGGTAGGGGGAGAGAGGTATACCAACAGTCGCTTGGCGATTGCTGCTTTTAGCCAAGGAGAACACGCAATAACTTTTCGTTATTACAATTCTGAAGAAAGCCGTTCCATATGATCCGTTTTTCACCCGTCCCATGGGAGAGGCCTATCTCCTAAGTTACTTTGCCGAGGCTCTATGCCCCGACTTTGCTTGTCAAAAAATTTTTCTGAGCTTCCGCAATTTGCCGTAAATGCTCCGGCAAAAATAATCGGTCATCTCCTGCGAGTCGTGTCCGGTGAATTTCCGTATCACATCGTCAGATACTCCGTTATGACGTAGCAGGGTATTGAGAAATCGCCGAGCTGAATGAAAAGTTATATTCCTTTCGTCTCGCTCTATCCCCATCTCGTCCATTCTCTTGTACATCCACTCTCTCAGCTCTGGCATATTTGGGATTTCCCTCACACCTTTATCTTCCACCGGCATTCGCTTTTTAAGCTTGCTATGGTACTGCTTTGAGATTTGGAGATAAGAGAGCATAACTGTTTTATCTCCCCGGACAATCTCAGAGTCAATAACATCATCGGCGAAAAGTCCACATACTTCGCCGATTCGCAAGCCCGCCATAAAAGCTACTTTCATCGCTGTATAGTAGATTCGATCTTTGTCGCTTGATATTCCCGAGTCTTCGAGAAGTTTTTCCACTTCATCTATACTCAAGGCTCCGTATCTATTTTTGTCGACCGATAAAGGCTTGACCATCCTCCATAGAGCAGGGCAGATATTGAGCCTATTCTGCTTACACTGGATGTATCATAGATCTAAATACTTAATATATCAACATTTAGCCATGGAGGTGGCGGGAATCGAACCCGCGTCCTACCGGGCAACCCACAAGTATCTACAAGCTTAGTTTTGTCTTAACTTTCGGCAGACATACGGTGACAAAACAAACCACAGCCGACCTGAGACTGCTAAAATGTCCCCTTTAGGCCGCAGCCGAACAAAAAGGGTAAGTCCCACTTTCTTACAAGCTACCGTATCCCTAAGGACATCGTGATACGGGCCCGTAGCCGACTTACGCGGCTAATGCGTAATCTGCGTCGTTGGCAGTTATACAGTTTGCCCTGGATTAAGGAGGAGAAGGGCACCTCCGCTTGCAACCGGTGAGTGTACATCCGACAGTCGAAACCGGAACACCCCCCTATAACCTGTTTGAAAATACACCGCTTTACCGGGAAAATCAAGTGGCGGGAAAAAAGAATTGCCCTTCCTTAGACTTTTGCATACGTTATAACTGGTATGAACGCTATCAAAGACGGTAACTTTGCGGAGTGTGAGCTTGTCATCAATCCAAGTCGTTATCCGCAATATGCAAAGCTTTTACGGAAAATTTTGCGGCATTCGAATTTTGCACGAATCATAGAAAGCGAAAGTCGGGACCATTTCATACGCTGCATCCGGGAATTCAGGCAGGGAGACAGACGCTATCTCCTGGTTTGGGGAGGCGACGGTACCGCACACGACACCATAAATACCCTCGTCGACCGGAGTGAACAACTGTGCAGCGATAATGCGCCTCGCAACGATGCCCAGGCCTTCGGTTTTTTACGGGGAGGCAGCGGTAACGGTATACAGGACTCCTATGAGGTGCCCTTCCGACTCAAACACCAGCTCATGACCTACGCCGAGAGTGTGGCAAATGATTATGTCGAACCGGTGGACCTTTTATCGGTGACCAGCTTTGAATCCGGACAAGAACATGTTGAATATGGGCAATTGGTAGGATTAGGCTTCGATGCAAAAGTCCTTGAATATCGCAATCAAAAAATTCGGCGAAGCGGTAAACAAGCGGGCCACCCTCGTCCGGGCTTGTTGAACTATTTCAGGGCGGCTTTACAAACTTTCGGGGAAGGTTTTGACGAACGCCCGTTGAACATTATGCTCTCGGATGGAAAATATGCCTTCCGCGGGTACCGGGTCAATGCGGAATTTCCGTTCGATCACTTGGAACGAAAAACGCCGGTTCCCATGTTGGAGGTGGGGACCCGGCCCTATTACGGAAAGCTCTTCAAGGTCTGTCCCGACGTCGTCTGCAACGACGGAAAAATCGATCTTTATCTATTTAATTTTCAGGACCACCTTTCAATCGTAAAAAACAGCATTCTCCTCTGGAAGGGCGAACACGATAAAATCAACAAGAAATTAATAAAAAAAGGCAAACCCGTAATAGAACGCTATGAAGTTTCATCTGTGCTCATTCGTGGCTCCTATCCATTCCGCTACCACATCGACGGAGAACTAAAAAATGCAGGCCCGGATCCGACAGGAGATGGCTATTCAATCAAGGTGACGGTCTGTCCAAAAGCGATGCGCTTCCTGGTTCCCGGAACCTTTTATAGGAAGTTTCATCCGGACTTTTCCGAATAACATGAACGTTGCGCAGGCCCAAAAGGCTATCTGTCCCGAATATCCCGATCAGCGTCCCGGCGGAGGTCTCTCTGCTTTATAGCATCCCGTTTGTCGTGTAGCTTTTTACCCTTCCCCAGGCCCATTTCCACTTTTACCCGGCCATGTTTCAGATAAAATCGTAAAGGCACCAAGGTAAAGCCCTTTTCGTCCACTTTCCGACGCAGCTTCTCGATTTCTCGTTTATGGGCAAGTAGACGCCTGTTACGATCGGGGTCATGGTTGTAGATATTTCCGAAGGCGTAGGGGCTAATATGAAGACCGCAGAGGTGAAATTGTCCCCTTTCTATCTTTCCGTAGGCATCGGTAAAGGAGAATTTTCCGGTGCGAAGCGACTTAACCTCGGTTCCTCTAAGCTCTATACCACATTCAAGCGTCTCCTCGATTGTGTAGAGAAATCGAGCCTTTCGATTGTTTGCCAGCTGCTTTATGCTGTTATCGTCCATGTGTTCCTTTTTCTCCGTTACTGCCCCGTAGGTTTCGCCGCAATGACCGGACGAAATCCGAGAAAGGGGGTACACCATTGCGGTTCCTGACTAGCCTTTTCATATATAGAAACGAGATCGCTTCGATTGGCCCAGCTACCGCCTCTCACAACACGCTCGGCCCCCTTCCAGCCCTTCGGAAGATCAAGTGTTACTCCCGACGCCTGGTAGAGCCGGTCGAGGGGAAGATACCAGTTGGCTGTCCACTCCCAAAGATTGCCTTCAAGATCCGCGATCCCCAATTTCCCCTGTCGCTCAAAACGTGCAGGTAGAACCTGCGCTTCCGTATCGGCAAATACGGCCCTCGGGGTTCCGTTTCGCAAAGCGGCAAGTTCCCATTCCGTCTCACTGGGGAGTCGAACCTCCCAGCTATCACGCATGGAAGCGGGAAGTGTATCTTCCAGCCATTGACAAAATGCCTGGGCGGCAAACCAGCTTACCCCCGAAAGGGGGGTATCATCGGGCAGATCGGAGAATCTTCCTCTCGCAGCCCAGTCCGAAAGGTACTCCTCGTCCACCGCTCCTGAGGCCATAAGATTATCACGCTTCTCCGGTGTCCATTCGGGATGCTCACGCAAAAAGGCACGATAGTCTCCAACGGTGACCTCTCGTGCGGCCATGTAAAAGCCAGATACCGAAGCCTTGATGGGAAGGCTATCACGAGCGGCCCGATCAAAGGGAAGGGTGGGACCGGTCATCGAGGGATCACCTGCCATGAAGCTTCCTCCGGAGACAGACGCGAAACGGATTCCGCCGAGGTTCAGGCTTGAAGGTTCGGGCCGAGGTTCATCACGAAGGATTGTTCCTCCGGCGCGCTTCATGTCGGAATAATTCACCCTCACGGCCTCAGGTTTTTCCGCCTTTCCGAAGGAAAGTTCCAGCAGTCCAGGATCAACTCCCGTAGCTTCGGCCGCCTCTTTTATTAAGACAGAAAGGCCTTCACGTTCTGAAGCAAATTCGATTCCATCATGTTTTTTCAGAAGGATAAAGGCGTAATAAAAATCATGGAGTATCGTTTCATTGCTAATATTGGGTGTGAGCTTGTATAACATATCATACAAGTCCTCGGTCGAGAACGTACCGATTTTTACCATATCGGAAAAAACAGGGGTAATGAGCGGAGGGGCCTGGTAATTTTCGCGATAGGTGTCGATAAGGGCGTAGCCTGAAAGCTGGGAGAAAAGATCGGCAAAAACTTCATCGCTGTCAACTACGCGATATTGTATCTCATAGTGTGATTTTTTCGGGGCAAAAAGAGAAGCAAAGAGCCGGCCTCCGGTTATCAAGTCCTGTTCGTCAAACTGATATCCCTTCTTTTTCAAGATCAGGCTATGCGATCCTTTCTTGATGAAATCCGTAAGGGGAGTAGCACCTATATAACGGCCATCCAGCAAAACCGCGGCACCAGGAGGGAGCGAATCAATGGTAACCTTTTCACCGGGATTTTTTATACCGGGAAGGAGGAGCAGTACAAAGAGTAGTGCGATTACAACCAACGCGTAGATCACCGAAAGATATACACCAGGACGGATCCCGAATACCTTTGGCAGTTTTACTTCCACCGGCTTCTCATCCGGCCCTTTTTCACCTTTCATGGCACAAGAGTATCTGTCGACTGTGAGCTTGTCAACGATGCTCTGTTGTGGTAGGTTGCTGTTTATGGAACGATGGATCGATTCGGTTGAACGCACGACGGAACGTTATTTGACCTGGAGAAAACGAAGGCATCTTGCACGACAGGCCAAACAGGCAAAAAAAAATGTTATAGTCGACTGGATCGAGGCCTTTTTATGGGCCGCCATGGTTGTCTTGTTGATTAACCAGTATCTTTTTCAGGCCTATCAAATCCCCTCCGGTTCAATGATCGATACCTTGTTGATCAAAGATCGTATCTTTGTCAATAAGCTTATTTATGGACCGGAATTAGTTCCCGGGACCGCTAAGCTTTCCAGTCCTATTAAACCGAAGCGAAACGAAGTTATTATTTTCGAAAACCCCAGTTACCTTTCCAAGGGTAGTGTATTCGATGTTTTTCAACGTATCATTTATATGTTGACATTTTCTCTTGTCGATATCGATAGCGATCCCAGCGGTGCACCTCGTCCTCATTTTCTCATCAAACGTGCCGTTGGCGTCGAGGGGGATCGCATCACCGTTGACCGCGGAGAGGTGTACATAAAACCGAAAGGTTTATCTTCTTACCTTCCGGAGAAAGAGTTTCGCACGCTTGCCGGTTATGACGATCCCACCCGTAGAATGATTGCAGCCGATGACTACCCGGCGATCGAAGCCTCCGCCATGCAGGAAGCCTACGGTCTTATCGGCTTGGCGGCTCCTGCTTCACTCTCGCAGCGGGTGGATGGCGGCCCTGCTACCACCACCGATATGTTCCAGCAGATGAAAGCTCGCCTAAGGGTTCTCTACCAGGCTTATCCCGGGGAATCCCGCTATGGAGAAGCCTGGAGGCAGCAGGAAACCGGATGGTATATTCCAAAGGGGTGGATTTTCCCCATGGGTGATAATCGTGACAACTCAAGGGATGCCCGCTATTTTGGGCCTGTATCGTTGAAAAAAGTGTTGGGTCGGGCAATGTTCAAGTATTGGCCCTTGGGAAGGATCGGAGCCATTCGGTGATCGGAATGAGTAAACGTTCTGCTGCTTTGCGTTATTACCGAAGTTATCGTCCGGAAAGTAAACTTCGAAAAGCGATCAGACGTATCATTCGTTTTCTTCTTCTCCTTTTTATTGCGAAAATAATCCTCACGTCGTTTTTACTTTCTTCGTATGTTGTACGGACAGAGGCCATGGAGCCCTCATTGAAAAAAGGAGAACGAGTACTTGCCACGCCCCTTTTATATGGTGGTTTTATTCCCTTTACGTCAATGCGTTTCCCTGAACTTCGGCTACCGAACTACGGTGAAATGGTGCTTTATCAGACACCTGTTTCGGAAACCAATCCATGGTGGATCAATATTATCTCGGAGCTATGGTTTTTTATAACGGGAGAACAGAGTCACAGACTGCCTTTCTCGGAAGATCCCGTCGATGCCCGACTTGCCATTGGACGAATCATTGCCAGGCCTGGCGATACGGTAAAAATTGATCATGGTATCATCATGGTAAAAAAGAAAGGTGAAAGCAATTTTTTTGAAGAACATACGGCAATTCGAAAAGAATATCGGACACAACATCAGCTTCTTCCCGAAGGCTGGGATCGGAACTTACCGTTCTCCAATGAAATGGATGCTCGTACACTGGGTGATGAGGATTTTTTCATTGTAAATGACAATCGAACGATTTTTTCCGACAGCAGATTGTGGGGGGTACAAAAGGCTCCCCTGATTCAGGCAAAGGTGCTGTTTTCATATTGGCCGCGCTTCTCCCTTCATTAAAGCAATGAATCTTTCCGTTAACGATCTTTCCTTATATATCCACGTTCCTTTTTGCTTCGATAAGTGTGACTATTGTGATTTTTTCAGTATTCCCCATCACGGTCGGCCTGATAACCGGTTGCTTGAGAGGGAGTTCCGTCTGATAGAAGCCATGGGCTCCAGATGGCTTCGCCGATTACAGTGCAGGAGCCTAGAAACCATCTATATCGGCGGAGGCACACCCTCATCGATAGGATTGGATCGTCTTGAAAGGCTTTTGAGTATCATTGCAAACCTCATAAAAAAAGAGGGGATTGCCTTCGAAGGTGAGTATACCATGGAAGCCAATCCAAGAGATATTTCCGACGATCTCATTGAGCTTTTGGAAAGCTACAAGATCAACCGTCTCAGTCTCGGCCTCCAGTCGCTCAATGACCGGGACCTTAGGGCCATAGGCAGAAGCGGAAGCAGGGCGCAATCCTTAAACGCCCTTAGCGTGCTTTCCTCCCGCTGGAAGGGACGCTTTTCCCTTGATATCATTGCGGGTATTCCGGGCCAGAAAAGCGAAAGCATCGATGAGATCGTCGAAACAGCGGTCGAATCTGGAGCCGATCACCTTTCTATCTACCAACTCACCATTGAAGAGGGGACTCCTCTTGCAAGAAAGATAGCCCAGGGGCTTCGTCGTGCGCCGCAGGATGAAGATTATCTTCGTCTCTTTAAGCACGCCGTCGAAACAGCCGAAAAAACGGGTTTTAAACGATATGAGGTTTCGGCATTTGCACGCAAGGGTTGTGAAAGCAAGCATAATCTACGCTATTGGTATCTGCGCCCCTATCTTGGGCTTGGAAGCGGCGCGGTATCGACCCTGCCGCTTGCTGACGGGAGGGCTCTGCGTTTTTGTACCGGAAAGGGGCGTTATATGAAAGAAATTCTTTCGCATAGACAACGCTTTACCGAAGCTCTCATGACAGGCTTTCGTCTGGTAGCAGGTGTTGATGAAAGCATGATTTCCGGCACTGGAATTCCCGACCATCCTTTTCGACTCATCAGAAAGACCATTACCGATTACCGGAAGCGCGGACTTTTGTTCATGAAAAACGGAAGGATGGGACTTACACATCAGGGGCTCGACCTTTTAGACCGTTTTCTTCTTGATTGCCTTGTAGAACTTGATATCACCTGGCCCGAGAATCGATCTTGACAGCGCATTTTCGGGCGTGATAGATTTTTATTTTAAAGCAGCATTTTTTAAGGAGTAGAGAGTATATGTCAGGCCATAGTAAATGGGCTTCGATCAAGCATAAAAAGGGTGCCATCGATGCTAAACGGGGAAAAGCCTTCACAAAAATCATCAAGGAGATTACTGTTGCGGCCCGAATGGGCGGAGGCGACCCCGAAGCAAATCCTCGGCTCAGAACCGCCGTTCTAAAAGCCAAAAGCGCAAACATGCCGAAGGACAATGTCGAGCGCGCCATTAAGAAGGGAACAGGAGATCTCGAAGGGGTCGATTATGTTGAACTGGCCTATGAGGCATACGGCCCTGGCGGCGTAGCGATTCTCATTGATGCTCTTACCGATAATAAAAACCGAACTGCTGCGGATGTGCGAAGTATCCTGACCAAAGGCGGTGGGAACCTCGGGGAATCGGGTTGTGTTTCTTATCTTTTCCAACGCAAAGGTATCATCAATTACTCTGCGGAGAGCTACACCGAAGAGGCAATTTTCGAGGTTGCCCTGGAGGCTGGAGCGGAAGATGTTTCCACCGAGGGAGACTCGATCGAAGTCATGACCGCTCCGGAGGATTTTGAACCGGTTCTGAAGGCCCTCCAGGCTGCAGGTTTTGAAGAAGAGCTCGCTGAGGTAAATAAGGTTCCCGATTCGACCGTCACCCTTGATGAGGAAAAGACCAGAAAGGCTCTCAGGCTTATCGAACGACTGGATGACCACGATGATGTTCAGTCTGTGGCGACAAACCTGGATATTCCCGAAGGCTTCGACCCGGACGAAGAATGACCAGGATACTCGGCCTTGATCCCGGTTTTGCCGAGACCGGCTGGGGAGTCGTAGAGGCCGAAGGTAACCGTTTCCGCCATGTCGATCACGGTGCCATCCGAACAAAAGCGAAAGAGCAAGTCGGATTCCGTTTGTCTGCAATTTACGATGCCGTAAAGAGCCTTGTCGAACAGTATCGACCCGAATGCTGCGGAATCGAAGAACTCTATTTTGCAAAAAATATTACCAGCGCCTTTCCTGTCGCTCAGGCAAGAGGGGTGCTGTTGCTTGTGCTGGAGCAGCATTCCATTGTAACCGAAAGTTATTCTCCGCCGCTTATCAAGCAGACGATTACAGGAGTCGGCAGGGCGGAGAAACGGCAGGTTCAGGAAATGGTTCGGCTCTTGCTTGGATTGACGGAAATTCCCAAACCGGATCATGCGGCTGATGCTTTGGCCGCAGCATTAACTCATGCAAGTTTTCGTTTTTCGTCATTACGGGGAGTGCGGAGGGATATATGATAGAGAGCTTGACGGGCACGATAACGGGAAGGCAGGGTACCGTGCTCTTTTTATCCACCGGGGCAATCGAATGGGTCCTTGAAGCCACCTCATCGGCTGCAATGAAATTTGCCTCCTCAAAGGAAACCGTACAAATTCCTGTTCACCTTATCCATCGTGAAGATGCCATGTTGCTCTTTGCTTTTGCATCAAAAAAGGAACGGAACCTTTTTCGCGAGCTTTTAAAGGTATCGGGGATAGGTCCCAAACAAGCAGTAAGGATTTTATCGGGGATGGAAGCCGACCGTTTTATCGCCGCCCTTGAAAACGAAGATGTGGATCTGCTTTCCTCCATCCCCGGAGTCGGGAAAAAGAGTGCGGGGAAGATTATTCTCGCCCTTCGTGGTAAGCTTACGCCTGCGGAAGAAGAGGGGGAAGCAGGAGATGAGAGCCTTCCCTTCAAGGAGCTTGTGGAAGCCCTTAACGGTATGGGATTCGATCGTAAGCTTGCAGAAAAGGCTTTAAAGGCGGCTTTGAACGAATTAGAGCCCGAGCGCTTTGAACATGATCATGAAAAGCTTGAACGAGAGCTCTTTAGGGCGGCAATTGTGAGGCTAAGCAGCTAATGTCCGATAATAATCCAGACTCCTTTCTTGAAGCCGAGTATCGCGAAGAGGATGCCCTTGAGGGACGACTTCGTCCTCAGCGGCTGAAGGAGTTTCAGGGGCAACGGGCCCTTAAAGAAAATCTTTCGGTTTTTATATCGGCGGCAAAGGAACGGCAGGAAAGCCTGGATCATGTTTTTCTTTCAGGTCCCCCGGGACTGGGTAAAACGACCCTTGCCGGAATTCTCGCCAATGAGATGGGAGCCGAATTCAAGGTAACCAGCGCTCCGGCCCTGGAGAAGCCCAAGGACCTCGCAGGTATTCTCACCACCCTTGGCGAGGGTAATGTTTTTTTTATCGATGAGGTGCACAGGCTCAAACCGGCCCTCGAAGAGATGCTTTACATTGCCATGGAGGATTTCGAGATTGATTGGATTGTGGGGCAGGGCCCCGCGGCCCGGACCATACGGATTCCTCTTCCGCCCTTTACCCTTATCGGAGCCACTACGAAAGCGGGACAGGTAACAGGGCCCCTCTTCTCCCGTTTCGGCATCACGGTCAGAATGGACTTCTATACCGAGGCGGATTTAAAGGCCATCATCGCCCGTTCCGCATCGATTTTGTCGGTTTCGATCGGCGAAGATGCGGTTGCCGCCATCGCACAATGCTCACGAGGAACGCCGAGGGTCGCCAATCGATTACTTCGAAGAATGCGTGATTTCGCCCAGATCCTTGGAAACGGTTCTATCGATGCCGGAATCGTATCAGAAGGCTTGAGGCGGCTGGAGATCGACCATTTCGGGCTCGAAAAGCATGACAGAGAAATCTTACGTACCATTATCGAACAGTACGACGGAGGACCTGTGGGTGCTGAAACCCTGGCCATCAGCGTCGGCGAGGCAGTGGAAAGCCTTGAAGACTTTTACGAGCCATTTCTTATCCAACGAGGCTTCCTCCAGCGTACTCCCCGGGGAAGAACGGCGACTCCTCTTGCTTATCGACATCTTGGTATAGACCCAAACACAGGAAGGAGTAAGAAGGTTGAAGACCAGCGATTTCTCTTTTGATCTTCCCGAAGAATTAATAGCACAAACCCCGTCGAAAAAGAGGGGGGCAAGCAGGATGCTGGTCGTCGACCGAAAAAGCGGAACCTTTCGTCACCTCCACACCTCGGATTTTCCGGAGATTGTGGAAGATGATGTCTTGCTTGTTATAAACGATTCAAAGGTTCGTAAAGCACGCTTATTCGGCAGCTCCGAGACCGGGGGAACGGTTGAATTTCTCCTCCTTCATCCCGATTCCCAGGATCAGTGTCTTTGGACTGCAATGGTCTCAAAGGCAAAAAAGCAGCGTCCCGGCAAGCGTTTCCTGTTTCCTCAAGGCATAGAAGGTATCATCGAGGCCGCGCACGGGGACAGCACAGGGCCGTATCGTCGGGTCCGTTTTTCCGTCCCCATAGATGATGCATATTTCGAGGTCAACGGCCATATTCCCTTGCCGCCCTATATAAGAAGGGAAGATACCGAACTGGATGAGGAGCGCTACCAAACCGTCTATGCACAGCATCCAGGATCGGTAGCGGCCCCTACAGCGGGCTTACACTTTACCGAGGAAACCTTTACGGCCTTGAAAAACCGCTCTGTCCCCGTGGCCCGGCTAACGCTTCATGTGGGCCTCGGGACCTTTCTCCCTGTCCGCAGCGAAGAGATTACCGATCACGAAATGCACCGTGAGCGTTATGAGATTTCCCAAGATGCAGCCGATACGATTAATAGAGCGAAGCACGACGGGCGAAAGATCGTTGCGGTGGGAACCACATCGGTCAGGACCCTTGAATCTGCCTGGGATACCGAAAATGGCTGCATACGGGCAGGAAGTGCCGAAACACAGCTGTTCATCTACCCCGGTTATACCTTCAAGGTGGTAGATCGCCTTTTTACCAATTTTCATACCCCGAAGTCGACGCTCCTGATGCTGGTCAGCGCCTTTGCCGGAAAAGCGTTGATAGATGCCGCCTATGCCGAGGCATTGAAAGAGCGATATCGTTTTTTCAGCTATGGTGATGCAATGTATATTCAATAGGTGGATTGATCCATCTTTTCAAAGGCGTCTCTTACTTTCTGAAGACGTGCAAGGTCCAGAGCGATAAACTCACCGTAGTCCAGCTCTCCCTGATCGATGCGGTAGACTTCATCCTCCCATTCTTCGACCTCATCAAGGTGCACATAGTCGACGGTGTGAAGCTTTGCCCACCAGGTTAGCGCCTCTTTCCAATAGGAAAGGGCGGCCTTATAGCAGCTTTCGGCAGTCTCCAAGGAGTCGAGGTTTGCAGATTTCCAGGGATAGTTGTAAAAATAGGCTTCCCGTTTATCGTATTTCGATGCAAGTCCCCGATACTGTTTCACCAGCTCCAGGTTTACATGCATATAAAAAAGCGTTCGGTAGCGCTGCCACTCCTTTCTGTCGTCGATACGGGCCAGTGCGTTCAGGGGATTTGCAAAGGGAGAGCGTAAGGCCCGTTCCAGGTACCAGATATTCTCCTGATACTCTTCGGGATAACGGTAGAGATTTTGGTGATAGAGGCGGTAGAATTGTTCAGCAAATTCTATTTTGTAGGCCGATCCCGCAACGGGAAGAAAGATCATCAGAATTAGGCATAGAAAGCAACATCGCACCCTCATATGCTTATTATCGACCGTCGCGCACAATACTCCACACTTTTTCGGCAAGCACCTCTTTCGCAAGTGTTCCGTCGAGACGATGAATCTTCATCCTTCTCTTGGCATAAAGGTCAAGGGTATGCTCATAGCGTTCACGCACCCGTTCCTGTAAAGCAAGAGTTTCGAAGATATCACGCTGATCACGATCCGACATGCGGCGTTCGCACTCTTCGGGAGCGAGGTCTATATAGATCAGCCGTTCGGGAAGGGGGAAAATGCTATTTATCTCATACACAATGTCGAAATCGACATCAAGGGATTGATATGCTAAACTCGAAAAAAGATAACGATCTCCAATGACAGCTATATGCTTATCGAGCCATGAGAGAATACCGCCTTTTCCAAAGAGGTGTTCATAGCGGTCGGCAACAAAGAGTCGGGCAAGAGTCTCGGGATGGTATGGTAGCTGCCCGGCGAGGACCTTTCTGATGACTACGCCGATCTCGGAAGCGGTCGGTTCAAAGGTCAGCTGTACCGCTTTTCCCTTCAGCTTACAGCGATCGGCAAGGAGTAAGGCTTGAGTAGTGGTTCCGGCTCCATCGAGGCCCTCGAATACCGTGTATCCGCTAAGAATTTTCTGCTCTTTCATGACGAAACCTTACCCGCTTTCCCATCTCTTGTCGATAATGTATGATGGAAAAGAGGGAGAATTGGCAATATCTTTAGAAGGGATATATCTCCCGTACTTGCAGGGTTAGGAAACTGAAAGGGATTACGTTCTCAATAAAACTCCATACAATTGCCGTTTTTCTTTTTTTGGTAGCGGCAACGACGGCTCTGTTTTTCCCTCTTCAGCGGCGTCTTGATACCCTCATGGAGTCATGGCAGAGACAAACCATAGCCGCGGTTGAGAAACGATTCGGATATACCATCAATTATGAACGCATCAGGCCCACTATCCTGGTTCGTTTGGAAATTTTCAATGCACGAATGAGTGATGGCTCGGATACTCTTCTGAGTCTTCAGCGTCTTTCGGTAAAATACAATATCATTCGTCTGCTACGAGGGGACATCGAAGGTGCCGTCAGCAAGATAATTCTTGTTAATACAACCCTTCATATCGATGCCGAAAAGGATAGTAAGCTTCTTTCCATTTTCTCTTCGGATAAACCACAAAGCAAAACCTCACTCACGGCGGCACCTTCGCCTCGGCTTCCGTCGGTTCCCGATTTAACCATACGCGGAAACAATGTCAATATCGACTATAGTAGCAGTAGGTTCTCATTGTCGGTAGAAAACCTCTTTTTTTCATTGCAGGGCGGGCAGTCTCCGCATTTTTCTTCCAGAGGCAGGATTACGTTTTCACTGAAAGGAGCCGAACAAGCTTCCATTGCCACCCCCTTTCAGGCTTTGATCACGGCGGAGGGAACGTGGAAAAGTAGTGACACTGCAGGAGTCACCATCGGTCTTCGTGATCTCCAGTCTCCATTCATGACGATTCCTACGGTACGGTTTCATGCCAGCCTGGATGGCGAAACACTCATTGTTGAGAAAGCGGCGGATCGTATTCCCCTCGACCTTAGTCTGCGTCATGATTTTTCCGAGTCTGCCACACAGCTTGAAATTCTATCAGAGGCCTTTGTCCCATCATCGTTTCTATCCCTTCGGGGGGATTATGATTCGATTAACCCTTGGCTGCGCAATAGTTACAGCGGTAAAATGGAGGTACGATACGATAAGAATCATTCCAGGCTGACGTATTCGACGGATATGGCCGCGCAGTTGCGTTATATCTCCGGGGTTGAATTGCCATTTCCCCTCAATCATCATGTTCAGATTGCGGCAACTGGTGATGAAAAGGGAATGAAAATAGACCTTTTGCGTGTTACATCTTCGGATATGGATTTTCGTCTTTCAGGTACGGCGCTGTTTTCCCCCCTCGTTTTTGATTTGGATTTTGATATCGGTCGTTTGGCCATTGACGAAAATCTTATTTCTGGGAAGGGGCGCCTTTCGTATAATCGAGATGGATTGGTTCTTACATCGGATCATATTTCATACAACGATATCAAGCTTTCTAAGCTCGAGACATGGCTTTCGTTTGACTCGGCCGGAAGCAGCGATTTTTCTCTACGCATGACGGTTCCGGATGAAAATAGCGACAAACAGGGACATATCGCTGCAGAAGGAGAATTTAGATGGAAAGATTCCTTTTACCTTGAAAGCTCTCTTTCCATTCAATCAGTGCCACTTGCAAATTTTTATTCCGAACTTCAGCGGAGAGGGGTTGAGATCCCCTCTTTTCTCCCTCCTCCTTATCTTGATATGGATGGCTTTTTTTCCACAGACAAGAAGCGACTGAGCTATTCGGTCGTAGGTCTGAGGATCACCGATGGATCTGCCGATCACTATCTAAGCCTCAGCGGCGCGGGAACTCTCGATGAACATACCATAAGGAACTTTGATCTCCGTTGGGGTGATTATGTCGCAGGAGGAAGCAGTACCTTCTATATCAGGGATCAGGCCCTTCTTGCGGAAAGCGATATCACCGTCAATCAAATTTCCTATGGATTTACCGCATATTACAACTTCGGCAAAAGTTTGGTCCTCTCCGGAGATCATGGAAGCCGTCTTATTGCCCGATTTAAGGACGACGGCCTTTATCTTGCGGCGGAAGCAGATGCCTTTCCCCTGCCGATTAAACTAAAAGAAGCGGCTGACCTCTCATTCTCTCTCCACGGTCGTTATCGGTCCCCGTCTTCATGGCGGCTCGTAGTGGATACGTTTCGTTTTACATCGTTTTTTGCCTTCGAAGGATCGGGTAGCATAGGAAACAACGCCGCTTTTCTTACCAATATCTCCTATCAAAGGGAAGGAGCACCGCTTCGGGGATCGATAAGTGCTTCTTATCCCGATAATAGTCCTCTGAAAGCGCAGGGATGGGTATCGCTTAGCGATCCGAAAAATGAAGAAACCTACCTCGGGGCTTTTTCTTTGGATCCCAACGGCTTTTCCGCAAATTTCGACATACAAAATGCACCGCTTTCCAGATTTACAATAAAGAAACCACAAGGGAAAATATCCGGAAAACTTATTGCAAAGGGCCCCTATCGTGATCCGGATTTTTCGGTCGATCTTGCCTTGGCAGAGGGGCAACAGGCCGACAAACCCCTGGAACTTGAGGTGCGGGCTGAAAAAAAAGGAAGTGAGCTTCAGCTCAAGTACGGACGGGGACGCTTTGGAAATCATATTTTTCAGAAAATATCAGGCCTTCTCATGCTCAATGACGGGCACATTACCCTTTCAGGTGAATATCGCCCCTATTATCAAAAAAAATTGCAGTCGGTTGGATTTTTACTTGAGGGGCAAACAGCCCCGGTCAATCGACTTTCGGCATTAGCCGACATCGCTCAATCACCGCTCTCGATGGGAGTAACTCTGGATCCTATTCTTACCTCCGACGGGACCATGGATTCTCAACACTACGAACTCAAAAAAGAAGAAGGTACTATCTCCGTTACAGGAGGACCGCAAGAGGCAATCAACGGGTATTATCGTAAGGGAGGAGATTTTTATTTAGGCCTTTCCGACCCACTGCCCATAGTTGGCAACGTAAACGGCCACCTGGTTGAAAAAGAAATCTCCGCCGACATTTCACTTGAGTCCGCCGATCTGTCACTTTTGGACGGTATTGCCGATATCGGTTTCTTTGCCCTCCACGACGGAAGGGCCGAAGGAAGTCTGCATATCGAAGGGTCAATCAATGATCCTTCCTTTTCGGGAGCAATCTCCATCCAAGAGGCAAGGGCATCCAGCTCCCTTTTCCCGAACGAACTTTCTCTCTTTGATGCCTATGTGCGTATGACCGATAAAGAGGTATCGCTCATTGCCGAGCCCATTCGATCGGGGAACGCCACCCTTGATGTTTCCCTCGGCCTGGTAATAGAACGATGGCTTCCCAGAAATTATAGCATCACCATACGTCCGGAAGGAGAGAATGGTGTAAAAACCGAGTATGCTATTTCCGGAGGTGGCGTAGATGTAACCGGCTATACCCGCGGTATCTTCGAAATCTCAGGATCTGCTACAACCCTGAACCTCTCCGGTGATCTTGTCTTGAATGATGCCTCTATCACCTTGCAAAATAAGCAGAACCAAAAAACAAAGAGCAATCAGGAGACAAAACAACGAAGAAAGCGCGATTTCACTCTTGACCTGAAGATTACAAGCGGTAAACGAGTCGAATTCTTTTGGCCGACGATAAACTTTCCTATTTTGAGAAGCTTTGCGGAAACCGAACAATCGGTCATCATCCGATTTGATTCGGCCGAACGTTCTTTCGGACTAAAGGGTTCCATAGGGATTCAAGGTGGAGAAATTTCCTACCTCCAAAGAAACTTCCTCATTACAAAGGGTGATATTGAGTTCAATGAAAACGCGGACCGTTTTGATCCGAGGCTATCTGTAGAGGCTGTCTTGCGTGAGATCGATGATGATGGTAAGCCCTTAAAAATCTATCTAACGGTGGATGATCAGCCTTTGAGTAAATTCGAACCAAAATTCAGCTCTGATCCTGCCATGAGCGATGCTGAAATCATTACAATTCTCGGAGCTTCGCTGCCGAGCAGGATCGGAAGTGAGGCCATAGACCTCACAACCAGTCTTGCCCTTACAGGTTCACTGGTAACCCAGCTGGGTATCATCGGGACCTTTGAATCCAGAGTCAAAGATGTTCTCAATGTTGATCTGTTTTCTATTCGGACCCAAATGATTCAGAATTTAATTATTGACAGGTTAGGCAGCGCCCTGGGAAATGAAGACTATGAAGGAAGCGATCTAAGTCAATACCTTGACAACACCACGATCTTTCTGGGAAAGTACTTTGGCAATGATCTGTTTATACAGGGAACACTACAAATTCAGGCAAATCAGGTTACGGATCAAATTGTGAATAAAAACGATTTGTACATCAATTCCGAAATCAGCCTGGAGTGGAAAACGCCTCTTTTTCTTCTGGAATTGGCAATAGAACCGGATTTCGAGAATCCTATCGACACTCTTGACAATACCAGTCTGGGCTTGTCATGGAGCTTTTCGTATTGATAATGATGACTATGCTAAGGAGTTTTTATGCGATTTAAGCGCCTTCTCTCAATACTGTTGATTCTTACTGCCGTAACACTTAACCTTGCGGCACAATCATCCGAATCGTGGTATCTCAACAAGCCGATTGAAGATATTCGTTTCGAGGGCCTTTCTCATGTCAAACTTTCGGATCTTAAAGGTATCACACAGCAATACGTGGGAGAGGCTTTAACCGAAGGTCGCCTGATTGATTTGCAGAGTAAACTTTACGCCCTCAATTTTTTTCAACGCTTTTCTGTAGATGCGGAGGAGGGGCGCAATGGAAAGAACAGCGTTGTTTTGGTGCTTACCGTTACAGAACGGCCCATTGTTGATGAGATTATTATCGAGGGAAATAAGAAGGTCCGAACCGGTGAGATCCTCGATGCGGTGCAATTGAAGCGGGATGATATTGTTACTACGGTAAAGATCAAGGCCGATGAAAAGGCCATAGAGGAGCTTTATCGGGGAAAGGGTTATCCCGAAATATCGGTATCCTCCAGTACGCAGCTGAATGAAGCGACGAACACCATGAAAGTGACCTTCACGGTTGCCGAGGGAAGTCAGGTACGGGTTCAGGAGATCAGATTTTCCGGAAATGAATTTGTTTCAAGTGATACGCTGCGCGGAAAACTGACATCAAAAGAACGGTCTCTCTTTTCCAGTGGGATCCTGAAAGAAGCCTCCCTTCAGCAGGATCGTTCGGCCATCGAACGTTTCTATCGGGAACAGGGGTACATCGATGCAAAGGTCGTAAATATCGGCAAGGAGGTTGCCTCCGTTGAAAACGGAAGACAACTCATGATCCTGACCTTTTATATCAATGAGGGAAGACAGTGGAAATTCGGGGGCATCACGTTCAACGGGAATCAGTTGTACTCAGACGATGAGCTCGGCACCTATATAAGGCTTGAACCGGGAGACGTAATCAATTATCCGCTTTTTCAGGCCGATCTTGCCCAGATTTCCGACCTTTATTTCAATGACGGCTATATTTTCAATGCCATCGTACCTAAAGAAAATCGTAACGAACAGGAAGGAACCATAGATTTTCTTCTCAACATCACGGAAAAGGGACGAGCCCATATTGAAGATGTCATTCTCAAGGGCAATGAAAAGACAAAGGATTTTGTTCTCTATCGGGAAATTCCTCTCGAGACTGGTGATGTATTCAGCAAGGATAAGGTACTCCAGGCAATGCAGAACCTGTATAACACGGGTCTGTTCTCCGCGGTCTCTCCCGAAACCCCATATGGCAGTGCAGAGGGGTTGATGGATCTTGTCTTTACGGTTGAAGAGGCAAGGACGACCGATATTCAGTTCGGGATCACCTTTACCGGCGGAGTGAGTGAGTATCCCATTGTCGGTTTTCTCCAGTGGACCGACCATAATTTCAGAGGTGCGGGACAGGAGCTTTCCATAGGGGCGCAGGTTTCAAATAGTGAACAAAGTATCACCTTCGGTTTCAGCGATAACTGGCTTTTTGACAAACGTTTTTCGGGTGGTGTCAATTTTTCTTTCGCGCATAACCTCTACGACAATGTACTTCAGGATGCCGAAGGGCCCACGTTTACGGAAGAACAGTACGATAATGATGAAGCGGCTCCCGATCCCTACACCTCCCGCGAAGAGTATGAGAATGCCATCGACGACGGCAAATCGATCGATGATGCCTATCTGATGAAGTATGACCAATGGAAAATCAGTTTGGGAGCCAACGGGGGCTACACCTTTCATACCGATTATGGAAGGGTCGGCCTGCAAAGCGGTTTGACTTCTTCCATCAGTTACGTTGACTACGACCCTGATCTCTATACACCATACAATCCCTCCATCAGAGAAAACCTACATACCTGGCTTCTGACGAATAAACTCTGGGCCAGCGTCAACTGGGATACCCGTGACTATATCTACAGTCCAACCAGGGGAGGCCTCTTGAGCGAAACCCTCACGTATACCGGAGGCCTTTTATTCGGAAGTACTCATTACATTAAGACACAGACAAAAGCTCAGAGGTTTTTACAACTCTTCGACATTCCAGTGGGAAAGGAGTGGAGTTTTCGTACCATCCTCGCCGCCCAAAGCAACTTATCGTTTATTCTTCCCCAATGGTACTACGATTCGGACACAGGAGAGTGGACAAGCGGAGTGCATGCATCCGATAGTCAATTGCTCTATACCGATGGTATGACCATTGCCAGGGGATGGGATATCGATAAGGGAAACGAGGCACTCTGGGATAACTGGGTTGAACTAAGAATTCCCATAAGCGAAAAACTACTTTGGTCGGACCTCTATTTCAGCACCACCGGTGTATGGGACGATCTCGATATGTTTCCCGAAATGGGAATCGAGGATTTCAAGTTTTCCATGGGAGGCGGTATCAGGCTTATTATTCCCGGTTTACCCTTGGGACTCTACCTGGTCAAAACCTTCAGTTTTGATGAGGGAGGTAATGTTCAGTGGGATGGAGGACCTATTTTTTCCGATCCCGATGATGACACAAAGGGGCTGAAGCTGGTACTCTCTCTTACGACGGGACTCTTTTAGGAGGATACAATGATGAACTACATAAAAGGCAGAACGCAGAAAGCGGTTTTCCTGATTACACTTATGGTGATGGCTTTGTGGGGAGGGACCAGTGCCCTTGTAGCCGAAAAGCTGACCATGGTTGCGGTCGTCGATCTGACTAAGATTGTCAGCGACTATTTCAAAGAATCTACCGAGTGGCGGGAGATTGATGAGCTGACCAAAAAAATGGAAGAAACGGTTCGTCAGAGGATGGATGAAATCAACGCCCTCAAGCAGCAGAAGATTGAAGCTGAGAATGCAAACGATGATCTCCTCGTTCTTAAACTTGAGGAACAGATCAGAAAAAAACAGGAATATCTGCAAGAGTACAACAAGATCATGTCGGATAGGATACAGAGCAAAAAAGAAAATTTGCTAACAAGTTCGGATTTCTCCAGAGAGATCATCAAGACGGTCCAGTACATAGCGGAAAGTGAGGGATATTCCATCGTTTTCAGAAAAAAAGATCCTAATATTCTCTATTACAATTACGAAGTCGATATCACCAATAAGGTTCTGGACCATCTCCGCAGGACCGCCGGTTCCCGATAGCAAAGCCTTTTAGCCATGGCCTCGGAAACCCCCATGATGCAGCAATACCGGAGCCTCAAAGAGAGGCACCGGGATGCTGTTCTCTTTTTTCGTCTCGGTGATTTCTATGAGATGTTTGAACGGGATGCGGCAGAGGTGTCGGCCATTCTCGGACTGACCCTTACAAAGCGGAACGGGTTACCGATGTGTGGAATCCCCTACCATGCCGCCGGCACCTACATCCCCAGACTCCTTCGGGCCGGAAGGAAGATCGCCATCTGCGAACAGATTGCACTTCCTCAAGGCGGGAAAGGGATCGCGAAGCGGGAAGTGGTGGAAGTCATCACTCCAGGGACCGTTGTCGATGAAGATTTCCTTGATCGGGGAAGGAACAACTATCTTGCTTCCCTGGGACAGATAGAAGGGGCCCTCTCATTTTCTTATATCGACCTTTCCACCGGTGAGTTTGCGGTAACACTTCTTGGAAAGGAAAACCGCTTCGAAAAGCTGCGCAAAGAGCTTGCCAGATTACAGCCGTCCGAGTTACTGGTTCAGGAAAGTCTACTCGAAGATGAACCGGAGACGGCCCGAATTTTGGAAGAGCGGCAGATTCTGATAAACCGTTATCCCGACTGGTCCTATGACCTTGGTGACAGTGAAGCCCGCCTGCGCAGACTTTTTGGTGTAACTAACCTTAAGGGGTTCGGCATCCTTCCTGATGACCATGCCGTTTACTCCTGTGGTACGCTCCTGGGGTATTTATCCGAGACGGCACATGACCATCTTCGTCACATAAGTTCGATAGTGCGTTATGAAGAGAGTGATTTCGTCGGTCTTGATGAATCAACTCAGCGAAATCTGGAAATCGTTTCAAATATGCGTGACGCCTCCAGTGCGTATACACTTTTCCAGGTTTTGGACAAAACACGTACGGCTCCCGGTGCAAGAACGCTGAGAAGCAGGCTTCTGCATCCTCTTCGGGATATGAAGGCGATTACGCTCCGACTGGATAAGGTGGAGGAACTCTACAGAAACCAGATGGTCCTTTCGTCACTACGAAAAAAGCTTTCCGGAGTCCTTGATCTGGAGCGACTTTCGGCCAGAATCGCTCTTGGAAAGGCACATGCCAAAGACCTTGCTGCAGTTGCTTCCACGAGCACTGTTATCCTCGAAATCGACCAAGAATTCGGGGAGATGAGGGTTCCCGACTCATGGATGCTAGCCCCGGAGATCCGTTCCGCTGCCGGAGAACTGGCAAAGGAACTGCGCAGGGCAATCTGCGATGATCCCTCGGTACTATTGACCGAGGGGAATATGATACGGGAGGGTTACAGTGAGGAACTTGATCGCCTCAGGTTGCTAAAGCGAGATAGTCGTAAGGTTTTGGCAGACTACCTCGAAGATGAAAAGAACAGGAGTGGAATCGCCAACCTAAAAATCAAATACAATAAGATTATTGGACATTTTATTGAGGTTACGAAGGGAAACTTATCACTCGTTCCCGAGCATTTCATTAGACGTCAGTCTCTTGTAGGTGCTGAACGCTTTACCACCGAACGGCTGGGGGAGCTTGAGACGGAACTAAACAGTGCATCGGAAAAAATGATCCAGTTGGAAAAAGAACTTTTCCTTTCTCTTCGAGAGTCCTGTGCCAGGCGTCTTCCCTTGCTTCACACCCTTGCCGAGTATATCTGCGATATCGATTTTTTTCAGGCCCTTGCCTATGCGGCAACCATCCACGGTTATGTACGGCCGGACATTAATACCGGCAACGATATCGTCATACGGGAAGGACGGCATCCCGTTGTAGAGGCGGGACTTAACGCCGGAGAATTCATCCCGAATTCCATCGATATCGGGGCAAAGAAAAGCTTCGCATTGATAACAGGACCCAACATGGCCGGTAAATCGACCTACCTCAGGCAGACGGCCCTCATTGTTCTGATGGCCCAGTGCGGTTCCTTCGTTCCTGCAATGGAAGCTAATATTGGTATCGTCGATAGAATTTTCTGTAGGGTTGGGGCCTCAGACAATCTTGCACGAGGAGAGTCGACCTTTCTTGTTGAAATGAATGAAACGGCCTATATACTCAGGACCGCGGGTGAGAAGAGCCTCGTTATCATGGATGAGGTCGGTCGGGGGACCAGTACGACCGACGGCCTTGCAATTGCATGGGCTGTCTCCGAAGCACTCATTGAACGAAAGACAAAAACCCTTTTCGCAACCCATTTTCATGAACTAAGCGAACTTCAACAAGATTCGATACAAAAACTTCGCCTTATGGTCAAGGAAGAGGGAGATCGGGTGATCTTTTTAAAGAAGGTCGAAGAGGGGTGTGCTGCCGGTTCCTACGGTATCCATGTCGCTTCTCTTGCCGGTGTCCCGGATCCCGTTCTTTCCCGAGCCAGACAGATTTTGGCTGAACTTGAACATAGGGATCGTCCGATTCCCAAAGGGATGGCCCCTCAAAAGGGACCGCAAAAAAGTGATCTGCTTTTCAATGAAACCGAATTGATCGAAAGTGAGATTATGAGTATTGATCTCGACAGCTTAACGCCGAAAAAGGCCCTTGATATTTTGTATCGATGGAAAGAAGAGCTTGGTTCGGGAAGAATGAAGTAATTTCTCTACTTTCTGCATATAGGGTATATGGACCCTCTTCTTATCGAGGCCTTGCAGCTCTTGTTTCCGTCGCAATGTCTTCTGTGTGGAAGACCCTACATCCCCGATATCTTCCCACACCACGGAGGAGAACGGTGGGCTCCCGTTCCTCTCTGCCGGACGTGCTTACAGGAGTTGGAACAGGAATTACTTGAACAGGGATGTAGCATCTGCGGAAGTCCCCTCGTCTCGGAGCAAACTATTTGTATGAGCTGCAGAAGACATTTTCCTTCCCTTCCGTCTTTTCGTTCCAATAGACCCCTTTTCCTCTATCGGGGAAAGGCAAAAGAACTGCTTCGCTGGTATAAGTTTAAGAACCGACGAGATCTCGCGCCGCTCTTTGCCTATTTTTTTGCCCAACGGGTCATAAAACCATTTGGAAGCCAGATCACCCTCGTTCCTGTTCCCTTCAGATCGGCAGGAAAGCGCAGCAGGGGCTGGGACCCTGTGGAAACAATCTGCCGCATTCTTTCCCATCACTATGGCTACAGCGTGGCATATCTTCTCAAAAGACGTGGCAATCGTCAGCAAAAGCAGATGACCGCTGCCGAACGAGAGGGAAATATGCAAAAGGCTATTGTTATGAGACGGCGAAGGAGTCACCTTTCAGCCGAGTCCCATTATCTTATCATTGACGATGTTATGACAACCGGCGCAACGCTCCAGGCGTGTGCCGCGGCTCTCAGAGATAGCGGGGCAGAAAAAATCTCGGCAACGACCATAGTGGTGGATTGACTATTATCATGTGTGCTGTTATCTTATATCTAACATTTCAGCATGCGGTCTGGAAGGAGTCGAAAGCGACTCCTTTTTTATTGCGGGAAAAAAGAACGTGGAATACTTTTCAAAACATCAGCAAGGTCCCCTTACCGGGGAGCTTGAGCCAATTATTGAAGGACTCGGCTATAAGACGGTGGAAGTTGCCGCAAAGAAAACCGGTTCACGCCATCATGTTTCCGTCATTATCAGCGGTGGAGACTCCGGTATAGGTTTGACGGACTGTGAGAAGGTGCATAAAGCCATTCTTCCCCGACTTGAAATTCTCCTTGATGATAGGGATATCTATGTAGAAGTCTCATCACCGGGTATTTCAAGGAATCTGAAATGTGGTGCCGAATTTGGCATATTTGTTGGTTCGCTTGTGCGCCTCCTTTTGGAAGGAGAAAACGAGTGGATTGTCGGACGAATCATGAAATCCGACGAACGAAAGGTTGTCATTGAAATGTCCGATGGGAAGAAAGAAGATTACTTGTACGACACGATACGTAAAGCAAAACTTGTGGATATACAGGAGGCAAAGAAATAGATGGCCGCTGGTTTGGCAGAAGCAATCCGCTCCCTGGTTCAGGATCGGGGAATATCGGAAGAACTGGTAAGGAAAACCATTGAGGATTTTCTCCTTGCCGCTTATAAACGCAAATTTGGTACTACGGAGAATGCCGTTGTACGTTTTAGTGAGGATGGTAACGAGGTAGCGATTTTTGCTGCAAAAGAAATTGTCGAAAATGTTGAGGATCCGGTTACGGAAATGCCTCTGAAAGAAGCATTGACCTATAATGAAGAATGTGAAATCGGTGATGAGCTGCTTATTGAGATAAATCCGAAAGAGTTTGATCGTGTTGCCGTCCAGAGTGCAAAACAGAAAGCGAAACAAACCTTGCGGGAAATCCAGAAGGATACCCTCTATTCCGAATTTAAGGAAAAAGAGGGAGAAATGGTTATTGGTTATTATCAACGTGAACGTAACGGCAATATCTTTGTTGATCTTGGTAAAATCGAGGGAATTCTTCCCCGGCGCTATCAATCCCCTCGGGAGGTATATCGCCCCAACGATCGTATCAAGGCCCTTATTTACGAGGTAAGTAAATCCCCTTCCGGGCTCCAAATCGTTCTATCGAGAACCCACACCGATTTTGTGAAGCGCATCTTTGAACTGGAAGTTCCGGAGGTCTACGACAAAACCGTAGAAATTTTTAAAATTGTACGTGAGCCGGGATATCGGACCAAGATTGCTGTCTACTCAAACAGGGATGATGTAGATCCCGTCGGTGCATGTGTCGGTATGAAAGGCGTGCGTATCCAGGCCGTGGTACGAGAGCTTGAAGGTGAAAAGATCGATATCCTGAAATACGACATTGATGCTCGCTCCTTCATTAAAAATGCACTCAGCCCAGCCGAGGTCCAAAACGTTGTCATCCTTGATGAGGCAAAACGTCAGGCTTTGGCCGTGGTAGAGGAGAATCAACTTTCCCTCGCCATCGGAAAGCAGGGCTTAAATGTGCGTCTTGCAAATCGTCTTGTCGACTGGAATATCGATGTAAAGACTATTGAGCAGTTTGAAGAGATGGATCTCTCTGCAGAGACAAAGAAGGAGCTAAATGCGCTCTTTAACGATGTCGAAGAGGATGATGAGAACGTCGAGGAAATCAGCCGTATTTCGGAGCTTCCGGGTATCAGCGAACGACTTTCGGAAATCCTCATGCAAAACGGCGTTGAACTTATCGAGACCTTGGTCGGGCTTTCGGGAGAGGATCTTTCAAGACTGGAAGGTGTTACGGTACAGGATGTCGAAACAATACAAAACATTATTTCCGAAAATGTCGACATCATTGAGGAGCAGGAAGAGGAAGCCGTTGCCCAAACCGAGAGCCATGAACACCCCGCCGAGGAAACATACGAGTGTCCCGAATGCGGACACCCGATTACCATAGATATGACCTCTTGCCCAAACTGCGGCGTAGGTTTAAGCTTTGAAGTCGAAGACGACAATGATGAAGACGAAGAAGAGGAGGAATAAGATTCCTCTCTAACGGGAGTAGTAAAGGAACTGTATGGCTGAAGAACAAGATAAGAAGCAGAAACCGAAAGCAACCCTCATCAAGCATCGAAAACCGTCGGCAGGTTCTTTCTCACAGGAAGATCGCACGGATAAGAACGACAAGAAAAAGGTTGTCGTTGTAAAAAAGAAGACGAAGAAAACCGTGCCGAAGGTTGTTGCAAAGAAAGAGGAGCCTGTACCGGTCGAACAGGAAAAGCAAGCCGTCAGTTCCCCTCAGGCACCTCGGACAGCGGATTCCGGTCGGGGAACAGGAACAGAAGATAGGCCGCCCCAAAGACCGAGGCAAAACACTCATCCCCAGACGAATTCCCGCCCTAATGGTTCACAGGATCGTCGCCCTTATAATAATCGTGATAATCGTGACAACAACAGGGATAATCGGGATAATCGCGGTTTCCAAAATAGGAACTCAAACCGGGAAGGCGGAAGCGATCAGCGACGATCGTTTGACCGCAGACCGAGCGGTCCTGATTCCTCCCAGCAGAGGCGCGGCGGAGGTCCGGCTCCGAGACGACAGGGTGGAGCCCCTACCGGCGGACCACGCAGAGGTCCATCGGGACCTCCCCCCCGAGGCCCTCGTCGCGGCCCGGGCACAGCTCCTCAGGGTGGACAAAGAAGAGGACCCGGATCTGCACCTGCCGGGGGTAAGTCTACGGACGATAGTCTGAGTGCAGGAAAAAAGCAGGGTGGAAAAAAATTCTACAAGGCTAAGAAAAAGACTGCCTATCAGAAATCAAAGAGGGATGATGTTCAGGAAAAATCCTTCCAGATAAAGAAAAAGCAGGTGAAGCGGGCCAATCCCGTACCGAAAGAAATTGAGATCATGGAGGTCATTACGGTATCTGAGTTGGCTCGTAAGATGAACCTTAAGGCATCAGAGCTCATCGGTAAGTTGATGGAAATGGGGATGATGGTTACCATTAATCAACAGATCGATGCCGAGACCGCCGAGATTCTCGCTTCCGAATATAGCTGCAACGTTAAGATTGTCAGCTTGTACGATGAAACTCTCATCGAGACTGAAAAAGACAATGATGAAGACCTTCGGGAACGTCCTCCGATTGTTACCGTCATGGGACATGTCGATCATGGAAAAACCAAACTGCTCGATGCCATACGTTCCACAAATGTGGTGGCAGGTGAGTTCGGCGGTATTACCCAGCATATTGGTGCATATAAGGTAAAGGTCAGGGATCATGAGGTTGTCTTCCTCGATACTCCCGGTCATGAAGCTTTTACCCTCATGCGAGCAAGAGGGGCTCAGATTACCGATATTGTTATTCTTGTTGTTGCTGCAAACGATGGTGTAATGCCTCAAACGATCGAAGCTATCCACCATGCAAAGGAAGCCAAGGTTCCCATCATCGTTGCCGTCAACAAGGTCGATCTTGCCGATGCAAATATCGATCGGGTGAAACAGCAGCTTTCCGAGTACGATCTTATCCCGGAAGCTTGGGGAGGAAGTACGCTTTTCTGCGAGATTTCCGCCCTGAAAAAGACGGGAATCGACAGCCTGCTCGAAACGGTCCTTCTCCAGGCCGAACTCCTTGAACTAAAGGCAAATTATACATGCCGGGCCGAGGGAAAGGTCATCGAGTCCAAGGTTGACCATGGCCGGGGTATCGTCTCGACGGTTATTGTCCAGCGAGGAACGCTTCGGGTTGGTGACGCCTTTGTCGCGGGAGTCTATCCGGGAAAGGTGCGGGCGCTGTTCAATGATAAGGGTGAAAAAATCGACGAGGCACCACCGGCGACTCCGGTTGAGATTCTCGGTTTTACCGGAATTCCCGATGCGGGGAGTCCCTTTCAGGTTACAGAAACCGAACGTCAGGCTCGTCAGGTGGGTGCCAAGCGCCAGGAGCTCGAGAAACAGGGTGAGGCTCAGAATGTTAAAAAGATCACCCTCGACAACCTCTACGATTCCATCCAGGAAGGATCCATTCAGGAGCTTAAGGTCGTCGTTAAGGGTGATGTCCACGGTTCGGTAGAGGCCCTGCAGACGGCACTGGAAAAACTCTCTACGAAGGAGATTCATCTTGTCGTTATCCATGCAGCAGCAGGTGCCATCGTCGAGAACGACGTCAATCTTGCTGCAGCTTCGAATGCAATTATCGTTGGCTTCCACGTTCGTCCGACTCCGAAGGCCCAGATGATCGCCGAACGGGAAAAGGTCGATATAAGGAAATATAATGTCATTTACGACGCGGTCGAGGACATTCGGTCGGCAATGGAAGGAATGTTGGCACCCGACCTTCAGGAGGAGGTTATCGGTACCGTCGAAGTTCGAGATACCTTCAAGGTCCCGAAGATCGGGGTTATCGCCGGTTGCTACGTCACCAATGGAAAGGCGAGACGGAATGCTCTCGTTCGGGTCTATCGTGAGCATATCGAAATTCACTCAGGTAAGATCAGTTCGTTGAAGCGTTTTAAAGACGATGCAAAAGAAGTCGATGCAGGATACGAATGTGGTCTCGGTGTTGAAAACTTCAACGATCTCAAGGTTGGTGACACCCTGGAGGTTTACGAAGTTCGCGAAATAGCAAAGAAGCTATAGGAACCCGATGGCTGAAAACATACGGCTGAGAAGGGTCGAATCTTCCATTCAAAATGAGATTGGAATGATGATCCTTCGGCAGATGATTAAGGACCCCCGTGTTACCGAAACTATGACGGTAACACGGGTGGAAGTTTCCAAGGATATCGCCTATGCAAAGGTATATATCTCATCGCTGGCGGGGGAGCACTCCCTTGAAGAGGGAGTGCAGGCGCTTAATCACGCTGCCGGTTTTATTCAGGCTCGCGTAGCCCGTCAAATAAAGACGAAAAATACCCCAAAACTCCGTTTTTTTGAAGATCATTCGATCGAACTTGGAGTCGAGATGACCAGGAAGCTTGAGGAGTTGGACCGCTAAGTTGAGATCCTCTGGGCTTATTCTTATAGATAAACCCGAAGGAGTTACCTCTTTCGGAGCACTGTATCCAATAAAAAAACGACTCGGAAAAGGAATAAAAGTCGGTCATACAGGAACGCTTGATAAATTTGCCTCTGGTCTGCTCGTTGTATGCGCCGGAAGCTACACACGGCTTGCCGGTTTTATCACGACGGAAGATAAAAGCTACGAAGCAACCATTCTTTTCGGCAGTCAAACCGACACTCTCGACCCCGAAGGGCGCGTTATTCGCCAAGAGCCGCTCCCTTGTCGGGATAAGCTTTTTTCCGTAATTCATGACTTCACTGGTAATATATTACAGAAGCCGCCGTTTTTTTCGGCACTTCATGTAAAGGGAGAGCGGGCCTATAAACGTGCTCTGCGCGGAGAATCGGTGGAGATGACTCCACGGCATGTGACAATTCATAATCTTGAAATTATGGCTTTCGATGGGAAGAAAGCCGTAATCAGGGTAACCTGCTCAAAAGGAACCTATATACGATCCCTTGCCAGAGATATTGCCCTTGCTGCCGGATCTTGTGGCTACCTTCTTTCCCTTCGGAGGACCCAACTGGGACGGTTTGCGGTTTGTGATGCGGTCGCCCCGGAACTCTTTGATCCCGATCGCCATCTTGCAGGTGGGTATCGATGGTTCTCCGAGATGCAGGATCGCTTTGCCGTTGCCCGTGTCGATGGGGCCATGCACAGGCGTATCACCAACGGAATTATGCCTCCACAGACTTTTCTCTCCAAGCTATTTACGGCCGAAACGGAAAGGGCTTTGGATCGGCATTACCTCCTTTTTTCCGAAGAAGGAGCACTTGCTGCTTCTCTCAATCGTAGCGAAAAGGGGTTTGCCTTTGACTTTGTGGTTGGAACATAGGAAAGCAAGATGGGTATCTACTCCTGGGCAGAATTCATAGAAGATCCGCCGCATATTTCGCAGCAGTCGACAATCAGTGTAGGGGTCTTCGACGGGGTCCATGCCGGGCATAAACTGCTTATTTCTTGCATGGAGCGTTTCCCTCATACTCAGAAATGGATCTTTACCTTTTCCGAAAATCCGCGCCGTATATTGCGTTCCGGACACTTTCCCGGTGATCTTATGACAAGGTTCCAGAAGATAGAGGAGCTTAAGCGCTTGGGAATCACCAATATCGTTCTCATTGACTTTTCCAATGATTTCAGTAAACTGACAGGGAAAGATTTCTTTACTGCGATTATCAAGCGTATCCCGGTACAGGCCGTTGTGCTTGGCGATAATTTTCGTTGCGGGAGAGGCGGTTCTGCCAGTGCGTACGATGTTCGGGGTTTTCTGACATCCCGTAACATCGAGGTAATGATTCCACAGCCTTTGGCATGGCGGAACAGAACAATAAGCAGTACGCGTATCCGAGCGGCAATTCAGGAAGGCGATTTTGTCTCCGTTCGGATGATGACAGAAAGAGCTTTCACTCTCGACGTGGCCGACCTACCTCAACGTATGGGAGTAAAAGCCATTACCATAGACAAAAAGGATGTACAGCAGGTCCTGCCGCCACCAGGGTCCTATCAGGTGTACATTTCGAAAAACGGTGAGCAAGCCGTTTTAACGACGCTTTCTATTGATGAAGCGTTCGTCAGATGGATCAGGCCCAACTGCTACAAAGGTCCTGTCCACAATATTCAATTCGTAACGAACGAGGAGTGACGTACAATCATGTTGACCAAGGAAAAGAAGCTGGAGATCATCAAAGAGTTTGGCGGAAATGAGAAAAATAGTGGTTCGACCGAAGTTCAGGTGGCCCTTCTTACCGCTCGGATTGAAGACTTGACCGAGCATTTCAAGACACATAAAAAAGACCACGCGAGCAGGAGAGGTCTGCTCAAACTTGTAGGCCAGCGAAGAAAACTTTTGAAATACCTTAAGCGTGTTAACCTTGACGGGTATAGGGCGCTGATCGAAAAGCTCAACCTCAGAAAATAGTTATAAGGATTTATTACATGCCACATCAAGTAACAGTTTCTATCGGTGGAAGGGATTTGATTCTGGAAACCGGACGAATGGCGAAGCAGGCAAACGGTGCCGTATTTGCCAAATATGAGGGTAGTGCGGTTCTTGCAACCGTCTGCTGCGGAAGTAGTCCCATGGAGAGTCTTGATTTTGTACCTCTCCAGGTAGAATATAATGAGAAATATTATGCCGCCGGGAAGATACCCGGTGGCTTTCTAAAACGAGAAGGACGACCGAAGGATAAAGAAATTCTTGTAAGTCGTCTTATCGATCGCCCTATGAGGCCTCTTTTTTCCAAAGACTTCAAGCGGGAACTCCAAATCATCCCGACAACGGTGAGTGCTGATCAGATTAATCCACCCGATATTGTCGCCATGAACGCCGCGAGTGCCGCGGTTTGCGTATCTGATATTCCCTTTGCCGGCCCCGTGGGTGCCGTACGTATTGCCAATGTCGATGACGAGCTGATCATCAACCCAAGCTTCGATCAGATATCCCGATGTACCTTGGAAATTGTGGTAAGTGGTACCAAAGATGGTATTACCATGGTAGAAGGTGGTGCAAAAGAGGTTCCTGAAGAACTCCTGCTGTCGGCCATCGCACTTGCCGAACCGGCCATCAAAAAGCTTTGTGAAGCCCAGGAACAGCTTATGGCTCTGGCCGGCAAAGAGAAACTTCCTCTGGTCGTTGAAGAGAAGAAACTTGAAAGACGACAGGAGATGTGGGATTTTGCTTATCCCAAGATGGAAGCCGCCTGTTTTGTAAAGGGCAAGATGAACCGGGGTGCTGCCGTTAAGACCGTGAAGACGGAAACGGCGGAGGCTTTTGCCGGCGATTTGAATGAAGATAATGAACGCCTTTTCAATGCCCTGATGGAAGAGATGGAAACAAAGGTGGTCCGCAGTTCTATTCTCGATAAGGGAGTACGAACCGACGGACGGGACCTTGAAACCGTTCGCCCCATCACCTGTGAAGTGGGGATTCTTGACAGAGCCCACGGAAGTGCCCTTTTTACCAGAGGAGAGACCCAGTCTCTTGCGGTGACGACCCTGGGAACCGTCTACGACGAGCAGATGATGGACAATATCGATGGTGATAAGACCTACGAAAATTTCATGCTCCATTACAACTTCCCACCCTTTTCGGTTGGAGAAACGGGGCGTCTTACCACAGGTAGACGGGAGATAGGCCATGGGCATTTGGCCCACAGAGCCCTTGAAGCCGTTTTACCCCAGAAAAAGGATTTTCCCTATACCATACGTGTGGTAAGTGAGATCCTCGAATCCAACGGCTCTTCTTCAATGGCCACCGTTTGCGGCGGAACCTTGAGCCTGCTTCATGCCGGAGTTCCCATAAGAAAGCCTGTCGCCGGTATTGCCATGGGCTTGGTTAGTGAAGGGGATCGGGCAGCCGTTCTCACCGACATCCTTGGTGAGGAAGATCACCTCGGTGACATGGATTTTAAGGTTGCCGGAACCGAAGACGGTATAACCGCCTTTCAGATGGATATAAAAATTGCCGGAATATCAAGTGATCTGATGAAGCGTGCTCTCGAGCAGGCCAAAAAGGGCAGAATGCATATCCTCGGTATCATGAATGCGACCCTCAAAGAACCGGTAAGTGATGTCTCCGACTTTGCCCCGAAGATTCTTTCCTTGAAGGTCGATGTCGACAAGATTGGTGCCATTATCGGCCCCGGAGGAAAAACCATAAAAGCCATTGCCGAACAGAGCGGTTCCGAGGTCAATATCGATGATAACGGTACCGTTACAATCTTCGGAAAAACAAAAGAAAAAGCCGAGAAGGCCAGAGAATTTATCAAGGCAATTGTGGAAGAACCCGAAGTAGGAAAGATCTATGAGGGAACGGTCAAGCGTATCATGGATTTTGGTGCTTTCGTTGAAATTCTTCCCGGTAAAGAGGGCTTATGCCACATCTCGAAGCTCTCCAGAAAACGGGTGAATTCGGTAAGCGATGTTTTGGCCGTTGATCAGAAGATTCCGGTGAAGTTGATTGAGATCGATCGACAGGGTCGGCTCAATCTCAGCTACATCGATGCTTTGGAAGCCGAAGAGGCGAAATGATTTCGATATAATAGGGAAAGGCGGTTCGGTCTAATGACGAAGATTATTGTTCACGGAACATTTGATGCACAGCTGATGCCTCAGTATGCTTCGGCCCATGCTTCCGGAGCCGATCTTCATGCCGATATCGCCGAGCCCGTAATCCTGCCGCCGGGGGAGCGCGCAATGATTCCCACCGGTGTCCGGGTTCAGATTCCCGAGGGTTTTGAAGCCCAGGTGCGTCCCCGGTCGGGACTTGCTGCCCGTAACGGACTGACGGTGCTTAACACCCCCGGAACCATTGATTGCGATTACCGGGGAGAGATTAAAATCATCCTCATCAACCTAGGGCATGAATCCTTCTCTGTTGAACCGGGGATGAGGATTGCACAACTGGTGTTTGCTCCCGTTGTACAGGCTGAGTTCATACAAATAGAAGAGTTGGAACAGTCCGATCGTGGGCATGGGGGCTTCGGCTCAACAGGAATATGATCCTCCGGCATACATCCTTACGGTTTCGGATTGCCGATGCATACATACTGAAAGAGTTCTTTTTCTCTTTCTGTATTGCCTTCATTTTTTTCTTTTTTATCTTTTTCGTGAATCAGTTGCTTCTACTTGCAGAGGAAGTTCTATCGAAGAGAGTAGGAGTAACGAAAGTCTTTCTTTTAATCCTCTATTCGCTTCCTGCCATTCTTGCCTTTACCTTTCCCTTTTCCGCTCTGCTCGGCACCGTCATGGCTATAGGACGATTTTCCTCCGATAATGAGATTACCGCTTTTCGGGCCCTTGGCGTTTCCCATCTCAGACTTTTTTTCCCCGTCATGTTGCTCGGCCTTATATTATCCGGAATTTCTTTTTTTTCAAATGATGTTCTTCTTCCGAGGGGGACGGTCCAGTTCGGAAGACTATACCGCGATATTCTCTATTCGAATCCGGCCCTGGAATTGGAGCCTTATGCTGTCAGGCGCTATAAAGATACCGTTCTGGTAACCGGTGCAATCTCAGATAGGGAAATTTCCGATCTTGTGATCCTTGACCATGACGAAGATCAGAACGAAAGAATGCTTTCGGCAAAAAGAGCATATCTCGAGCAGGATGAAAAGGAAAACGGCGTTATCAGCCTCAGACTTGAAGAGGTATTGGGTCATACGGCAAAGAAAGGGGAGGGGGATTTCGACTATTTTACCGCCGATACGATGGAATATAATATTCTCCTATCCTCCTTTACCTATTCCATTAACAACCTGACCCCCAGAGAAATGAGTACGGCTGCTCTGTATGGGGAAATTCAGACGATGGAAGCGAAGAAAAAGGAAGAGCAGAACATAAAACGCTTTGACCGCACTCTGCAGCTGTATAGAATCGAATTCTATAAAAAGCTTGCAATTCCCCTCGGCTGTTTTACCTTTATGTTTTTTGCTTTTCCAGCAGGCCTCTTACCAAAGAGAAGTGGAAGATGGGTCGGCTTTGTGCTGGGCTTATTTGCCGCGGCTTTTTACTGGATGCTTCTGATTGTCGGTCAGACAATCGGTGTCCGCTTTCAAGTATCAGCGGCCCTGGCCATGTGGTTTCCAAATATCTTCATAGCCTTTATCGGATTGTTGATATACCTTTCAAGGAGCCATCGATGAAAAAGCTTGATCTGATGGTTCTACGGGCATTTTTCCATATGTTACTTCTTTCGCTCATCCTCTTTTCCTTTGTTGTTGTTCTGGTGGAACTCTTCTCAAATCTCTGGCGCTACCTGCAGAACGATGCAGTGCTTGCTGAGATACTTTTCACGTCACTTCTCTATTATCCCAAGGCGCTTACCCTTGCCCTACCGCCCTCGATACTCTTTGCAATCGCCTTCACCCTCGGATCATATCAGGCGAATAACGAGTTGCTGGCACTATTTTCATCCGGAATATCACTCCTCCGCTTTGCGGTGCCGATTATCGCCTTGTCTGCTCTTTTATCTGTTGGTAGTTACTTTTTTCAGGAACACCTTGTTATCCCGAAAAGCGCTCAGAAGCAAATACTGACCGACCGCCTTTCCGGACGTTCGTCCGTGGGCAATAACAATAATGTCGTCATTCTTTCCGGTGAGGGAAGATTTCTTTACAAGATAGATTACTATAATGCTAAAAATGAGTCCCTAACCGGAGTCAGCGTACTCATACGCGATTCACAAGGTAACTTCAAGAAGCGAATAGAAAGTGAATGGGCTCAGTATGATGAATCGGGGTTGTGGGTGTTTCATCGGGTAAGACTTTTTGAAGTTTTATCTGATAAGAGAGTTACGGAGCAATTTTTTCTCACCTATCGAAATCCCGAACTTTCGGAATCTCCCTCGAGTTTCCGGAAACAGATTGGATCGGTTAATGAGCTGCAAAGGAAAGAGGCCAAAGTATGGATCGAACGGCTTCGTAAGAGCGGTAGTGAACGCTATCACAAGGAGTTGACGGCATACTACGAACGTTTTTCGTTTTCCCTTACGCCGTTAATTGTTACCCTTCTCTCCATCTCGTTAAGTGGATATTTCAAAAAAAATATTTTGCTTATGAGCCTGCTTTCCAGCGTCATCGTTTCCGTGTTATATTATGTTAGCGAAATGGTCCTGGTACTTTTTGCCCAGTTGGGAATCATCAGACCGATTACCGGGGCATGGACCAGCGCTCTTCTTTTTCTCTGTATCTCACTTTTTCTCCTGAAAAAGGCAAAATCTTAAATAGCGGAGTATTTTTCATGCTCACAATAGACCATAACGATACGCTTACGGCTGCGCGGACGGGAACACTTGCCTTGCCGCACGGAACAATTGAGGTTCCTGCCTTTATGCCCGTCGGAACAAACGGAACGGTAAAAGCGATTAGCCATGCAGCCGTCGACAATATGGGCTACCGCCTGATCCTCGGAAATACCTACCATCTCTATCTCAGACCAGGGAAGGAGGTATTTGAGACATATGGAGGTCTTCACGCCTTCTCCTCCTGGCCCCACAATATCCTCACCGACAGTGGAGGTTTTCAGGTTTTTAGTCTTGCACCCTTTCGAAAAATACGTGATGAGGGAGTTCGTTTTCGAAGTCACATAGACGGATCCTACCACCACCTTACGCCCGAAAGTGTGGTTGAATTTCAAAGGACCCTTGGTAGCGATATCATGATGTGCCTTGACGAATGTACACCACCTGAAATCAGCTACAAAAAGGCCATTGAAGCATGCCGCCGAACAACAGCTTGGGCGAAACGAAGCAAGGCGCGTTGGGATATAGAGCGGGAAGCGGGGTTTGAGGGAAAGCTGTTCGGCATCATTCAAGGTAATTTTTTCAAAGACCTTCGGAAGATCAGCAGCGAAGAAATTATCGAACTTGATTTCCCCGGTATTGCCATTGGCGGTCTTTCAGTAGGAGAACCAAAAGAAACATTCGAAGAGTACCTTGCCTATACCTCACAATTCCTTCCACCGGAAAAACCACGGTATCTCATGGGAATCGGAACCCCCGACTACATTTTTGCCGCAGTGGAAAACGGTATCGACCTTTTCGATTGTGTGTTTGCAACACGTACGGCAAGAAATGGGACAGTGTTTACGAAAGACGGTATGATAAACCTGAAAAAAGCCGGGCATGCATTGGATAAAGGTCCCATCGAGGAGGGGTGTACCTGCCAGGCATGCACCAGGTACTCGCGTGGCTATATGCGCCATCTGTTTAAAGCCGGAGAGCTCTTCGGCCCCATGCTGGCGACCGAACACAACCTCCAGTTCCTCTATGACCTTATGGTCGAGATCAGACACTCAATTCGTGAAGATCGATTTTCCTCTTTCAAGAAGGACTTTCTCGACCGATATTTGAAAAAAGGAAACTAAATCGAATGAAGCAGCCGGAAACAGCAACTGGCAGACGCGATAGCACCTTCTTTACAATGATTGTCATGTTGTGCACTTTTGTATCCAGAATTCTCGGTTTTGTTCGTACTGCCGTCATTACGGCAATTTTCGGTGCAGGCGGCAAGGCTGATGTCATAAACGCAACCTTTGCAGTGCCCAATAACCTGAGGAAGCTTTTGGCCGAGGGGGCCCTCAGCAGTGCCTTTATTCCGGTCCTGAGTGAAACAATCGTCAACGAAGATGCAAAAAGAAGTCGGTCCTCGCTTCTTGTACGAACGCTTATCACGTTTCAGTTGCTTATTCTGATCCCCTTTACCATTCTTGCCATCATTTTTGCCGAGCCATTGGTACGTCACGTGGTGACCCAGTTCAAAGATCCCGCCCAAATCGCGCTTTCTATCGACCTTTTTCGCTATTTCATCGTTTATCTCCTCCTTATCAGCGTAAGCAGTGTGTTAATGGGGCTCTTGAACAGCCACGACCGATTCTTCATTCCGGCATTCACCCCTATCTTTTTTTCCATCTCGGTCATCAGCTCTATTTTGATATTTCATCGGAGCCTGGGGGTGTTCTCTATGGCCGTCGGGGTTTTGGCTGGAGGGGTGGGGCAAATCCTCTTTCAGATCCCTCAGGCCATGCGCTTGGGATATCGGTTTTCACCCTCTTTTCACTTTAGAAGCGATGACTTCGTAAAGATTCTGCATCGCTGGTTGCCGGTACTTGCCACCTCATCAATCTTTACCATCAACCAGCAGATTGCCTATATTTTTGCCTCTGGCTTAACGACTGGAAGCGTTTCCGCACTCTCATACGCCATGGTGTTTTGGCAGCTTCCCTTTGGGATCTTCTCTGCATCGGTGACCACGGTCTTGTTCCCGAAGATGAGCAGACAGGCAGGTAATAACGATCTCTCCGGCCTTCGGGATACCCTTCAATACGGTATCCGCTTTCTTTTTGTATTACTTATTCCCTCGGCCCTGTTCCTCTCTTTTTTCGGCAAGGAGACAATCAGCATGGCCTTGCAACGCGGAAAATTCTATGCCGACGATACCTTTCTGACAGCTTCGGTCTTGACAGGATACTGTTGGGGACTTTTTAGCGTCGGTGCTTTCAATTTCCTTCAGCGTTTTTTCTATTCCATCCGTAATTACCGTCTTCCATTTATCGTAGCCTGTGTGGTCGCCACGGTGGATATCATTCTTTCGCTTATTCTGAAAGAAACTGTTCTCGGCGTTACCGGCCTTGCCGTTGCCAATTCCATATCCTTTACCGTTGGATTTCTCATTCTGATATTCTTTGCCGCCAAAAAATTGAGAGGCTTCGATTCAAAAATGGTTTTCTCCACCATTAAGAAGGTTTTTCTTTCCATGATCCCCTTTCTTCTCTTTGCATATGCCGCCAACACCTATTTGGGAGGGTGGTGGGCCACAGGCTCGAATATAAAGGGGGTCGTCTGTCTCGGTGTGGAATTTTGCATCTCATCGATTCTCATTCTGATGATGTATAAGCTTATGCAGGTCGAAATGGTCGATCGCATTTTTGCACTTTTGCGGATAAGGAAAAAGCGATGATCTTTTTTCAAAGAAAACAGCTCACAATAATGGCATGCTTTTGTTTCTTTATTCTTGTGACATCTTCTTTTGTCCTCCTTTATGCCGAGGAAGGCGATATGAAAAGCGTCTACGAAGAACGAAAAGAGACGATCGCATATGGTATTGATAGTGAAGTTTCTGACGTTATTGATGCCATCATAAAGGAGAAGGATGATCGCTTTGAGAAGGAGCTGCTGGATCTCTATCGATCAAGTCTCAATGAAGCTGTCAAGGCAAAGATCATCTCATACTTTGATGCCCTGGATCTCGACTCCGGACGCGATCTTTTCTTTTCAACTCTCAGCGAAGAATGGGATCAGGATACATCTTTTGATCTCGTATCGGCAGCGATTAGCTATCTGAAAAAGCGCCAGACAAAGGAAATTACCACCTTCTTTGCTGAAACCCTTCTTCCTGACAGAAACGATCGAATATCCACTGCCGCTGTCTCAGCAATCGGGGATTCGGGAGACAGCTCTTTTTCTAAACTACTTGAAGAAGAACTTGACTCTTCCGACCTTTCCGACAGCAAACGCGCCGAACTTATCAGCGCCATAGGAAAGCTTGGTGATGCACATGCGGTTTCCACACTTGTTGATCTTCTCCTTGACGAGGGAGAGGATAAATCGATTCGCTGGCGTGCCGCCTCGGCTTTGGGAGAAATAGGCGGCGATTCCAGTTTCGAAGCATTGATGGAGGTCTTCGGCAGCAGCGATCCTATTCTTCGAAGCAGGGCAACCGCTGCGCTGACAAAATTCGATGGCCAGGAGGCCGAACAGGCACTTATTCAGGCCTTACGTGATTCGTTCTGGCGCGTGAGGGTGGCGGCGGCCAGGGCCCTTGGTGAACGCAAGTCGGAAGATGCGGTGGATATTCTGATCTATAAGGCAAAGAGTGACCCAGATATCAAAAATGTTCGATCCGCTGCCGTTGCCGCCCTGGGGGAAATAGGAAGCGGCAAAGCCTCCGCCGTCCTTGTAGAACTCTACCTCGACAACAAGGTCCCGATGGAAATCAGATCTCAATCGCTGACCGCTCTACTGAAAAGTGACGAAGGGAAAGCCCTCTCTGCTGTGGATTCGATAGTAAAAGAGGTGACAGAAGACGCACGCCAAAAGGCAATTATCACCGAGACCGCCAAGATTCTATCAATGACAAGATCTGATAGCCTAGAAGATATGTACAAAAAAATGCTCGCGCTCACTGATCGACAGGAGATGGTTCTTTCCGCCCTTTCCGGTATCAGAATCAACAAAATAACAAGCCTCGAAGGAGAGGTCGAAAAGCTTACCGGTGAAGAGAATAATGCCCTAATTAGAAAACAGGCTCTCTCGACTCTTGAAGCTCTTCGAAACTAAACAAAACAGCCCCCAAAATTTTCTTTTGCTTTCCCCCTGTTCATTTTGGCAACCCGGGTTCATCGATCATGTGCAACATACGATTGAGAGATTCAAGCGGTGAAATCCAGCGATGGAAGCGGAACTCGATGCTGATCTCATCGTTTACCGCAAAGGTAATTGGCATATCGATACACTCGGATTTCAGCATATCGCCACTACCAAATCCGGGAAACCTATCGGAGGATTCAGGTGTGAAAAAGAACTGTTCCCCTTGTCGGATGAGCGTTCCAATTGACGAGGGAACAGGGTAGAGGAAGATAATAAAAGGAGAAGAGGCGGCACCACCGACCTTCAGGGTTTCCCCCTCTTTCATCCATTTGATGTTTCGACGTCCGATGAGACGGTTCTGATCACGAACCACCATTTCCACTGCAATTTTGCCCTGCGCACGTGCGGAGACGATTTCTTTCATCGTATACAGACCACTATCATGACGGGCAGAAGCAGAAAGGCTTACGGTACCCGTACTACGAAGCTTCGGAGGGATCTTTGTCTCTACCGTAGTTGTTGTTCTATAGAATTCGGGAAGAGGACGTTCCTGCCGCTGATAGGCCTGCAACGAATCGACAGCCTCTTGCATCCCCTCCGTCTGCCGGGATTGCGGCAGGTCAAGGGAAACAGGAGTGTTTCTAAAAGCGGGAAGGGCCGCGGTATGCTTTTCAATTTTCGGGATATTGGGGCTCACTGAGCTCACGCGCTCCCTCTCTTCCGTTTCGCTATGAATTTCCTTGTCGACTCTGCCCTCTTTGTTATCTTCTTTATTGCCCGATGTCCTTCTGATGAAAAGGATCACAGGAACAAGGACGACAATCACGACGAGAAAAAAGAGAATCATGCGAAAAGGAGTTCCCCTTCCAACGATTCCTTCTCCTCGCACGACACGCACCGAAATAGTCGAAGACCTGGGGAAGGCACGTCCGGCATCACCCAGACGAAGTTCTACATCGATAGTTCCATCTCCTTCCGGAACGGAAGAAGGAAGGGAAAGATTTAATTTTACTCGTCGCTTATCACCTGGATTCAGTCCTAAGGAGACGGGCTTTTCGAGAGACCGGGTGCCGTTAATCAACAGGTCGTTGATCTTCACCGCCGCAGGTCCTTCAAGATGATTTCGTATATCCAGGGGAAGGACAAACTCTTCACCTATTTTCCCCAGGGTGCGGGGGAAAACGATTTCGAGCTGTCCCGTTGCCCGGTAGGCAAAACCCTCGTCTTCGGGACTATATGGAACGGCTTCAATCCCGAGCTTATCGCTGATGGTAGGTAAAAGGTTATTTCCCGGCTCCGGTTCCTGTCCCTGATCGGTTCGATCGGTTCCAGAGTCCGAGCCCGTCGCCACCGCTTCCTCCTGCGTCGCTTCAGGACGGATAGATAGACGCTCATCGGAAGAAGTGTTCTCGGGAGATAAAGCGATATTATCATCATCGGAAGCAAGAGCAATATCACCTGATAGGTCCGATTGCATGGAAGCATCGGAAGCTACAATTGGAAATTGAATGATATGGACCTTCCATCCGTTTCGCCGCATGGATGCGGCGATATCTGAAACATCTTCCCCGTTTCTTGAAGAAACGGGATAGGGAGAACCAGGAGGGGGATCATGAATACCATCGGTCAAGATAAAAATTTCTTTCTGGGTCTCAAGAGGAAGATCCGAGGTATAGTCGTATAACTCCTTACATGCGGCAACGAGATCGGTATAATGACCAAGCGGCTGAAGCAGCATCAGCCGGGCTATAACATCCTTGATCTCATCCACCCCTTTTAGCTTTCGGGATATCTCATATTCGGGGCGATCGGAAAAACTCAAAAGATGAAAACTGTCGCCAATCTTCAATTCTTCGGTTAGGATTCGGTGGATCAGGTAGTCACGCGTAGCATCGAAATATGAAAACATGCTTTCCGACGTATCGATGAGAACCACCGCGTCGACAGACTGGGCCGTGAGAGCGCCACTTCCCGAAAAGCTAAACAAAAGAAAGATGGCGACAGGTAACAATACCCGCCGCCTTCCGTCAGACCTTTTTTTCATTCATTTTCCCCCATATGGAACGTTTTGGGTCCTTATGGCATTTCCGCAGCTTCTATTTTCAATACAGAATAATGATAGACTCTTTCATTGATCTCGAACTCAAGATCCTCACCCTCTTTGTGGTTCCACAGCTTACCTCCGAAGGGACTCAGATAACTGATAATATTCTCGTTCGGGTTCGATTCCCATGGACCAAAGAAACTGTATGTCTCTTTCTTCTTTGTATCGAGGTTTTCCAAGGTGACTTTTGTGGCAAACGATATCTTAGAAGTATCGCGATCGGCCGGATCGAAGATAACGGCACGATCTATCTCATCCTTAAGCTTCTGCATCTGGATATTCAGCAGTTCCTGCTTCTCTTTTCCAGCCTTGTATTCGGCATTTTCCTTTAGGTCTCCAAGCTCGATGGCCGCCCCAATCTCTTTTGAGGTTTCTTTCATCTCGACATCATTGATGTGCTGTAATTGCTGTTTCTTCGCCTCAAAGGTCTTCCGGGTGACAATAAGACCCCTGGAAACGACTTCCGTTACCTTTTCTCCGTAAAACTTGAAGGAGGGGAAGCGTTCGAGAATCGTATGCTTCAGTTCAATCTTCACCGAGGGATCAAGCTCTTTCACATCATTGATAAGGGTGAAAAGGCGATTAATGGAATCTTCGTCTGACTTTGCAATATATTCTTCAAGCTTTTTCTCTTTCAAGAGAAAGGTTTGAATTTGGCGGTTCAGTTTTCTGTTTTCCGCCACTTCCCGCTTATTGGATATTTCCCGAAAGGTGATGTCCAAGAGGTGGACCATGCCGATCAATACCTTTTCGTATGAAATATCGTAATCCTCATTCCAGCTTTTCTCGTCGATATTGCGGGCGACCCAAATAAAGGCTTCCCGTTTGTCGCGGTATTGATCAACCAGATTGGAGAAAAGTTCTTTCAGCTTTTCATCGTGACCCCTGCTTTCAAGTTCGTCGGGAATATAGCGCGTAAGATAATGAGGGAAAAGACGCACAAAATAGTCGGGCCAGTTCGAAACGCTCTTTTTCAGACGATCAAGGAAGTCCTTTTTGAGATCGGAGTCGTCGATGGCCTGAAACATTCCTTCGATATCGCCGATTTCCTGAATCAGCTCCTTGAACTTTATGGAGAACCCGGGGTTGAGAAAAGGGTATTCCCGAATCAAACGGCTGATGATCAGATAACTTGCAACGACCTGTTCATTGACCTGATTGTACGCCTTGAGGAAACCTGCGAAATAGCCGAACATCTCTCCGAAATAATCCGATTCGGGATCGGAGTCTTTCAGGAATTCACGCATGATTTTAAGACGGCCAAAAAAGTGCTTTTCAGCTCGAAATCGGTTGAAGGTTTTCTCTTCGAAACTGATGGGCGTATCCCGCACCACAAAATAATCGACCTTATCGGGAAGATTTCCAAAGGAGGGATCGGTTTTCAAGACCTGTCGTGCCTGGGTGGACCAGGTCGACCATTCGCCCTGACTCAGAACACTGTCGACCAGTTCCGCTTTTATCTGTTTCATATTGGCGGCATTATCAAAGCTTTTGATAACCGTCTTCAGGGCCCATGGGATATCCTTCTTGATCTTGTCGTGCAATTTATCCTTGGGCCAGACAACCTTAAGCACCCAGATGTGGTCCTTAGAAAGGCTGCCCAGGGCACTAACCGCCATTTTCAGGCTCATCTCGTGCCCGCGCTTTCGAGCGAAGTCGATCATGACCGAATCGCCCTTGATCTCCCGAATACGTCCGACCCCCCAGGTCCGGTGACAAACGAAATTACCAGCATCAAAGGAGATATGCTTCTCAAAATCGTTGATGGCGTCATGGACGTTTCTCCAATTTTGGTTAAGATTGGAGAGACGAATATACTCATCAAGATGACTATGATCTTTATACTGCTGTTTAAAACACTCGACGATCTCTTTTCTGGCCCAGAGATTCTTGGAATCGTAACCGAGGATTCTCTTTAGAATCGTTATGGACTTATCCCAATCCTCGGCCGCACGGTATTCGGCGTAGAGAGCCTCCAGCAACTGGCCGGCACGCTCCTCGCTAATGGTCTTTGCAACTTTCCGTTCGATATGGAAAAAGAAATCCCCTTCCTGGGGGATATATTCGATCAACTTTTGCCAAATATCCTTAACTTGAGTAAAAAGACGCTTGTTGATGTAACGATGAATTGCCTTTTTATAGAAGTCGACGGCAGCATCAATTTCGCCTTCCTCTTCCTTTTTCTCTGCGAGATGGCGGACGATATCTGCTTCTTCGTAGTCAACCTTTATCAGACGTTCCCAAACGGCATACTTTTTTTCCGTTTCATTTTCATGGTCGTAACATTCCGACAATGTGCGAAGAGCAAATTTGTTTTCACCGAAATCAAGGATACGGTTACACAGATATTCGACAACCGTCCATTTATGGTTGTCCGAGAAGATGCTAATCAACTTAACAAGGTTGGAATCATCAATCTGCTGCCTACTCAGTGCAACAATACCGGCAATATAAAGTGCAATGATACTATTTTTTGTATGGGTCAGATGCTCATCACAAAGCTCTTTTGCCTCATCCTGGGCATCCTCATCTTCAAGAGCATCGATAAGGGCATCAAGCTCCTCAAAATTTCCAATAGAATAATTATTCAGGGTGGCCCTGGTCCATTTTTCCTCATTCAGAAGTTCGCCAATTTTCTGCATCTGCAATTCAGACATAATCTGTTCTTCTCCGATTTATGTGGTAAACTGTTCATACACGGATTCATCAAGAAGCTTGATCTTCCGCAACACTTCCTCGACATTCTCACGGGAATCTTTCGATCCGATATAATGATCGATAAGCCAGAAGTACCGATTCAGCAGTTCCGGTACAAGCAACGCCCTTCGTTGTTCGTCACGCTGCTCCCGAAGTTCTGTCTCGAGGGAATAGATTGCCTGTTTCAGGCGACCATATTCAAGGGGGCGCAACTCCCGCTTTATGTTAAACACCCCATAAAGGACAGCATATACGGGCAGCCACACCTTTAACTCATTACCAGAATAGCCTAGAATGCGGATTCTTTCAATAAGCCGGACGATTAACTCTGATTCGATAAAATTGATGTCCACATCAAGCGGATTTATGAAAAAAGCCTCACGAAAGAAGGCCTTTGCCGCTTTCGTCTCATTCAAGAAAGCATAGCAATCGGCAAGTTCGGCAATGATTTCGGCATCCTCTCTTCGGCTTTGGCGGGCACTTTCGAGGAATTCCGCAGCCCGCTCATAATCTCCGGTTGACTTTAGGCAGCGTCCCATGCGAAACAGTACATCGGGATCGGGAACAGCCGAATTTCGTAAGGCCTTCTGGTAAGATGCAAGAGCGGAGGAAAAAAGCCAGAGCCGGCAGGCATAAGTTCCTCCTTCAAAACGATAGTCACAGCTTCGAAGATAATTCAGAAAGTTCACCCATTCACGAAACAGATATTCCCCCCGTTCCATGACATCGGTAATTGTTTCAAGGCGTGCGGCTCGGGGACCCCAAAATTTTACATATTTCAATGCAGAGATTACATCGGCGTGCTCGAAATCGATCTCAAGGCAGGCTTCAAGCTGTTGCTCGGCTTCCTCAAAACGGCCGCTTTTCATCTGTTCGAGTATTTCCGTCATTCGTCGTCCAAGAATTTCCTGTTGTTGCTGTTTCGTGGAAAGGCTCCCCATAACCGGTCCGTATATCCGTTTATTATAACACGATCAAGGGTTTAGTCAATGAAGTGGAACCATGAAACAGGATGTTGCATTTTGTTGCGGTATGCCTTTCCCCATGGTACAATAATGAAAATGATACAAAAATATTAAAGAGGAGGAAAGGCTATGGAGGTGTCTTCATATGTGCGACCTCGGTCCCTTGATGAAGCCTATACGCTTCTTACCCAAAAAAATGCTTTTGTCATAGGCGGAGGCGCATGGTCCAGGATGAGTTTACGACGCGTTGAAACAGCCATCGATCTCTCGTTACTTAACCTCAGGTTTATTAAAGAAACGGATACGTATATCGAGATCGGCGCAATGACAACGGCACGGGAACTTGAGACATCATCAGAACTGGAAAAGACCTTCGGTTCTCTTTTTAAGGATACGGTCGCCCACATTGTCGGTGTGCAGATGCGGAATATCGTCACGATCGGGGGGACCGTAGCCGGTAAATATGGGTTTTCCGATCTGAATACCACCCTCCTGGCCTTGAACGCACGTATCCTTCCCTACAACGGGGAGGCTGTCGACTTTGAACAGTTCCTCCTCGAACCACATAAAGAAGCGTTTTTGATTGAGAAGATAGTGATCGACACAGTCGACACAAAAGGCGCATTTCAGTCGATACGCAACACGCAGGGGGATTTTTCCATTCTGAATGTTGCGGCTGCCAAGGCGGGAGGAAGCTGGCGTATTGCTGTCGGGGCCAGGCCAGGAGCAGCCAGACTTGCAAAAAATGGGGCAAAGCTGCTTGAAAACCGCGATAAGATAAGCCTGGAGCTGGCGGAAGAGGCCGCCCGGAAAGCGGCACTGGAACTTAGCTTCGGAAAGGATCTTCGGGCAGATGCTGCGTACCGACAAAGCGTCTGCCTCCCCCTTGTCAGGCGCGCCGTTATGGAGGTTGCCAAATGACCATCACCCTAACTGTAAACGGACAGGAAAAGGTCCACATGATCACCCCGGGCGCCATGCTCGTCGATGTACTTCGCTCCGCAGGGTACACCGAAGTCAAAAAGGGCTGTGATACCGGAAGCTGCGGCGTATGTACCGTCCTCCTCGATGGTCTGCCCATCCTTTCATGCTCCTATTTGGCAGCAAAGGCCGATGGCCACGAGATTACCACCATTCGTGGTTTGGAAAAAGAAGCCGCAGAGTTTTCTGAATTTCTGGTCGGCGAAGGAGCCGATCAGTGTGGCTTTTGCTCACCGGGGCTTGCACTTACGGTCATGGCCATGAAAAAGGAACTAAAAGCCCCCAGTGATGAAGAGATCAAACACTACCTGGCCGGTAACCTCTGCAGGTGCAGCGGTTACGAAGGTCAGCTGCGCGCTATCAAAAAATATCTGGAGGCCTGCCGTGGATAAGCACTTCAATGAAGTTGGAAAAGCACGCCCCAAAATAGACGGAAAGGGCTTGGTCACAGGGCGTCCCGCCTATACCGACGACTTGGCATGCGGGGATGCCTTGGTGGTAAAGATTATCCGCAGTCCCCATGCCCATGCGCGTATTGTCTCGGTGGATATGAGTGATGCTCAAAAGGTTTCAGGATTTGTTTTGGCGCTGAGCTCTAAGGATGTCAAACGCATTCCGTTTACCCGTGCCGGCCAGGGCCATCCCGAGCCGAGTCCCCATGACAAATTTATTTTGGATGAATATGTCCGTTATGTGGGGGATGAAGTGGCAATAGTCGCGGCAATCGACGAAGAGAGTGCTGCCGAAGCCGCACGCTTGGTAAAGGTCGAATATGAGGTCCTCGATGCAGTTCTGGATTTTGAAGAAGCAATGGATAATCCTACCGTCATTCATCCCGAACCGGAGATCCACGACATGTTTCCCATAGGCTTCGAACCAAAACGCAATATTGCCGCCGCCTATGCAATGGAGATTGGTGATGTGGAGAAGGTGCTCGAAGCAAGCGAGGTACGTATAAAGGCTTCCTACCATACTCAGGCCCAGGCCCATGTGGCCCTTGAACCCCATACTGCATACACATACCTCGACCTCCACGGAAGGCTGAATGTGATCACATCCACACAGAACCCCTTTCATACGCGACGACTTTTGGGCCAAGCCCTGGATATGCCTCTGCGTAATATCCGTATCCAAAAGCCGCGGATAGGTGGGGGCTTTGGTGCAAAGCAACACCTGCATGTCGAACCCTATGCCGCTTTGGTGACCCTTAAAACGGGAAAACCGGCAAAGGTGGTGCTAAGCCGCAAAGAGGTGTTTGAGGCCACCTTTTCCCGCCATCAGATGCGAATAGATGTAGGCATAGGTGCTACTCGAGATGGGCATATAAGGGCCATCGACATGCATGTTCTTTCCAACACCGGGGCCTACGGCGAACACGCACTGACCGTTTTCATGGTCGGAGGGTCCAAAACACTTCCGCTTTATAATAAGGTTGAGGCTGTACGTTTCGGTGGACAGATCGTCTATACCAACAAGGTTCCGGCAGGGGCCTATCGTGGATACGGAGCCATTCAAGGCAACTTTGCCCTGGAATCTGCCATCGATGAACTGGCTGCAAAGCTTGGTATGGACCCCGTCGAGCTGCGAAAAAAGAATATGATCGCCGAAGGTCAAACCAGTGAGGTTTTCAAGATCATGGGCGAAGGCGGTGAAGGGGTTGAGATGATCGTCGAAAGCTGCAAGCTTGATTACTGCGTCAAGCGAGGCTGTCGGCTTATCGACTGGCTTCCTTCACGACTTGCCTACGAGGTGGCTCCGGGTAGGATACGGGCAAAGGGAATGGCTATCGCCATGCAGGGATCCGGTATTCCTCTGATCGATATGGGTTCCGCCAATCTCGAACTCCAGGACGATGGTTTTTTCAAGCTGCACATGGGGGCCACCGATCTGGGGACCGGCAGTGATACGATTTTAGCCCAGATTGCCGCCGAAGAGCTTGGAGTGGACAGTGACGATATCATCGTCTACGCATCAGACACCGATCATACTCCTTATGATGTTGGCGCCTATGCATCGAGTACCACCTATGTTTCCGGCAATGCGGTTATCAGGGCTGCACAAAACATGAAAAAAGAGCTGTGCGCAGCTGCGGCGGCGAAATTTTCCGTAGATACCGACCAGGTGGAATTCGACGGAAAGGAGCTGAGAACAAAAGACGGCTCCAGGACAATCACGCTCAAAGAGCTCAGCTTCGATGTACTGTATCATGATGGGCTCAACATGAAGACCATAAACGCCTCAGGTTCCTTTTCAGGAGAAAAATCCCCGCCCCCTTATATGGCGGGCTTTGTTGAGGTGGAGATCGATGTGGAAACCGGGAAGGTTGATGTTCTGGATTACGTTGCCGTGGTTGACTGTGGTACACCCATCAACCCGCAGTTGGCCAGAATTCAGGTTGAAGGGGGGCTCTTGCAGGGAATCGGCATGGCTCTATACGAAGATGTCCAGTACACAGAGAATGGGCATCTGCGTACCAATAACCTGATGCACTACAAAATCCCTTCCCGGGAAGATGTGAAGAAGCTGACCGTCGAGTTTGCCGAAAGTTACGAACCCAGCGGCCCCTTCGGCGCAAAATCGGTGGGGGAGATTGGAATCGACACCCCGCTTGCCGCAATAGCCAATGCCATTTATAACGCAACAGGTGCGAGAATTCGGGAACTTCCCCTTACTCCGCCTAAGGTTCTTGCTGCAATCAGGGAAGCTGCACAAAGCTGAACATCTGTCCAAAGGAAGTAATAAACCCTCTCTTTTCTGCCTGTTCTCCCTTCCGGGGAACGGGCAGATTGCCTTTTGAGATCGAATCTGGTAAAACCTAGGGTATGAACAATCAACCTTTAGTCGCACCATCGGTCCTTTCCGCCGATTTCGGCGATATTTCAGCTGCCATCGACCGAATTGAGGTATCACAGGCCGATATGGTCCATCTCGATGTGATGGACGGACACTTTGTCCCCAATATTACCTTTGGCCCTAAAATGGTGGCCGATATACGCAAAAGGACGAAACTGCCATTGGATGTTCACCTCATGATCGATAATCCCGAATCCCACGTCGATGCCTTTATCGACGCAGGGGCGGACTATATCACCTTTCACCTTGAAGCCGTTACCCATGCACATCGCCTTATCCAAAGGATCAGGGATGCAAAGGTGAAAGCCGGCATATCCCTTGTCCCTTCCACTCCGGCCTCTGCCATGAGCGAGCTGGTTGAAGATCTTGATCTGGTTCTGGTCATGACCGTAAACCCGGGCTTTGGAGGGCAGAAGCTCATTCCCGGTTGCCTCAGGAAGGTCACACAGATAAAAACCATGTTCGAGGGGGCCTCGCCGATTCTTCTTTCCGTGGACGGAGGCATCAACCGGGATACGGTGAGGGCCGCAGTATCGGCCGGAGCCAATCTCCTGGTAAGCGGAAGTGCCTTTTTTACAGCTAAAGATCCTGCAGAAGAGGTTCGATTTCTCAAAGCCGCTCTTTCTTCGTAAAGAAGCGGCCGTACAGGCCGATATATAGGAACGGGAGAGTAGATGATGTCAGAAAGCAAACGAATAGTGCCGTTCCTGCTCCTGTTGTTTATCGCCGGTTCGCTTCCTCTTTTTGCACAGGAAGCTGGAGCAGGACGCATGAAAAGTGCCCTGGAGGCCTTCGGTTCGGGAGCCTATCAGGATGCGCTTCTTGGTTTCCGCGAAGTTATTCTCGACAATGATGCGCAAAAGCTTCATGGGGCTGCCTATTATTGGTTGGCCCGTTCCGAAATGGCTCTGAAGAATTACGATGATGCGGCCCGGGATCTTGAGTATTTTCTCGAGAATTTCCCAAAAAGTAGTTTTTACCGGGAGGGTAGCTACTGGAAGGGCAGACTTCTGTTTCTGCAAAATGATTTCGATAATGCAATACGTGCCCTTTACGATTTTATCGAAGCCTACCCGGACCATGAATTTGTTGCAAACGCCTACTACTGGATCGGCGAATCGCTTTTTGCCCTCGGTCATTTGGAAAAGGCCCAGCGAATTTTCAATCTGATCATCACCGATTACCCCGCCAGCTTCAAGGTCGAAGCATCGAGATACCGGCTTTCGCTGATAGAGATGAAAGAGCGGGAAGAAGAGCTGATGCGGCTTTTGAAGATGAGTCATGAAGAGTATCTTTCAGCCCTTGAGGAGTTTCAGCGGCGGGAGAAGATGTACGACCAGGCCATTTCCGGATACCAACGAAAGCTCACGGCCCTTACTGCCAACGACAAAGAGGCTCTGGTGCAGGAGCTTTCTTCCGATCTCGATGCAAAAGAGCAGGAAATTGCCGATCTTAAACGCCAAATTAGCCAGCTTAGTCAAAGGATCAATGAAGGAGTCGGATCTATGTCATCTCCTGTCCCTGAAACGGCCGATTCGAGGGAAGAGCTCCTATCATTAAAAATGAAGGCATTGACCCTGAAAGAGCTCTATATTGAGTGGCTCCTCGACCAGGAGGAGGGAAAATGAAGATCATGAGGAATCGAAGGCTTTTGATGGCAATATCCATCATACTTTTTTTCTTTACATCCTTGTCTTTGCTTTCGGCTCTTGAGTTGAAAGATGGACGAATAAAGCTCGTTCTCAACGAAAACAACGGAAAGTTCGCTGCTTACTATGAAAAGACGGCTGCCTCCGGCGATTATATCCCCTTCTTTTTTGCCCGGGATCCCAGGACCACGGGTTTCGGTTTTCTTGTCGGAAACAGAATTTACTCCATGGGCGAATCTTCAGGGTTTTCGCTAAGTGTGGGGAAGGAGGCGGGCGGCGGCTATTTCTTGTGGAAGTCCAACGCCTTTACGGTAAAAGAAGCCTTTCGCTTTGTCGAATCGGAAAACTCACCCTTAAGCGATGGTTTCGCAATAACCATTAGCATAACCAACATTACCGACAGGCCGCAGACAATAGGAGTACATTATCTTTTCGATACCTATCTGGGAGAGGAAAACTCGCGCCACTTTGTCACCGACGGGGGGCTGGCTATACAGAATGAAACCGAATATACGGCGATGCAGCCCGGCTACTGGGTTTCTCCCTCCGAAATATCCGGCTTTGGTGGATTGCAGGGAATGGTGCAGGGACGAGGTTTGTCGGTTCCGGATAGGATAGTTTTTGCAAACTGGAAACGGCTTCAGGAGAATACTTGGAATTTTTCGGTTCAGTCCTCAAGGAACTTCAATATGTTACCCTATTCGGTAAACGACTCGGCCGTATGCTACTATTATCTTCCGAAAAAAGTGGCTCCCGGTGAAAAGCGAGACATCACCCTTGCCTTCGGTCTCTACAGCGGTAGCCGGTTCTCGGCTTCCGCAGGGGAGAAATCATCGGATATTGAAGAGCTGTACAATAAAACGGTGGATATGGGAGGAATTGCGCCCGATGATACCAGAGGCCAGGTGACCGAGGATCTGGCGACGGTGGACGACCTCATCGATAAAATAGATGAATTGCTTACATACCCAGAGAGTGTAAACGAAGAGGATATTGAAGTCTTACATCAAATTTTCTCGACCCTCGACCAGCGCAAAGCGACCTACGAACGAAGGTAGTTATTTGGTATCATGGCAACGAAACCTTTCTCGAAAGCGGCGAAATTTTTCAGGCAGCGACATTACGAACAAGTAATCAGACTGCTTGAGCCGCAAGTCTTCCGTTTTCGAGAAAGTTTCAATTTTTACTATCTTTTAGGTTTCTCCTGCCTTCATATGGGCGACTTCGGGAGTGCTTACACCTATCTGAAACGCGGTCACGATATTAAACCTACCGACATCGAAACCCTTCTTGGTCTTGCCTCGGTCCATTTAAAACGGCAGGAGACGGCGAAAGCAATTGAGCTGTGGCTCGAGGTCCTTGATTCTGATCGAAAAAATCAGTATGCCCTTCGGGGACTGCGATTACTGAAAAAAAACAGTGATCCTGAGTTTATCATCGATTATACGGAATCCGGTAAGCTCGAACGCCTCATTCCTCAGCCGGCGAGAGCCATTCCGATATTCCGTATCCTTCTTCCCATCCTGCTTGCCGGAGGTATTATCGTACTGTTACTCTTTGCTCCATTCTCTCCCCTACGTATCACAAATCACGTAAGTGAGACATACCTGCCGGCCCTGGATATCGACGATATCCCCAAGTTGATAGAAGTCGAAAAGAGTAATCATCCCTTCTCCTTCAGCGAAATGGAGATCCAGGAAATATTCGAGTCCATGGGGCGTTATTTTCGTGCCGGTAGGGATAACATGGTACGACGCGAAATTAATCGAATCCTTCTCTCCAATGCATCAGAGCCGGTTCGCGAAAAGGCCCGCTTTCTCATCGCCTCGCTGAAGGCACCTAGCTTCTCCAATTTCAAAGACAACTTTGCATATCGAGAAGTGATAAAGGAACCGGCCCTTTACGCAGGATGCCATGTGGCCTGGAAGGGTGCTGTCAGTAATCTTCAGATCGGAGAACATGCCATCAGATTCGATCTTCTCGTCGGTTACGAAACCGGCCGTGTTCTTGAAGGGCAGGTCCCGGTAACGCTTCCTTTTTCTGTCCGTATCGACCCCGAACTACCTATTGAGGTTCTTGGAAGTGTTGTACTCACCGGAAATCAAGACATTCCTTTTTCTCTCACGGCCCTTTCCGTACATCAGTTTCTCAAGGAGCAGCAATGAGAGCAGTAGTACAACGGGTAAAACGATGTACCGTCACCGTAGAGGGGCAGACCGTGGGTAACATAGGCCATGGTCTTTTGGTCTATCTGGGCGTCGAGCATGAAGACGGGGAAAAAGACCTTTCCTATCTTGAAGAAAAAATCAGCGGTCTGCGTATATTTCAGGACGAGGCAGGAAAAATGAACCTTTCTGTGGTTGATGTCGCAGGTTCCATCCTCGTAGTTTCTCAGTTTACCCTTTGCGCGGATACCAGAAAAGGAAAGCGTCCAAGCTATAACTTTGCAGCCGATCCCGAAATTGCGAGAAACCTCTACCGTGAAATGGCGGAGCGCTTTTCCCGCCGAGGTATCCACACAGAGACGGGAAAATTCGGCGCTTCCATGGATGTTGATTATATCAATCAAGGTCCGGTCACAATCCTTCTCGACTCACGAAAGCGTTTCTGATAGGATAAATCAGACGGGCGCTATTGTGCGTATACAGTCGAAGGGGGAGAAGTATGGCAAAGAAAACAATGACGGCTTCAGCTTCTTACGAAAATCGGGAAGAGAAGGAGAAGGCGCTGGAAGCAGCCCGTCTGCAGATTGAAAAGCAATTTGGGAAGGGTTCTCTCATGAAGCTCGGAGGTAAGAATCATCAGGGTAATATTGAAACGATTCCCTCCGGATCGATTCTCCTTGATGCCGCCCTGGGGGTCGGAGGCTATCCCAAGGGACGTGTCGTCGAAATATACGGCCCGGAATCGTCGGGAAAAACAACGCTGGCTCTTCATGCCATTGCAGAATGCCAGAAGCAGGGAGGCATTGCCGCTTTCATTGATGCCGAACATGCCCTCGACCCTGTCTACGCCCGAAACCTCGGCGTCAATATCGATGAGATGTGGGTCAGCCAGCCGGATACCGGTGAGCAAGCCCTGGAGATTGCCGAAAGCCTTGTCAGGTCCGGAGCCGTGGATATCATCGTCGTGGACTCTGTGGCCGCCCTTACTCCCCAAGCGGAAATCGAGGGCGATATGGGTGATTCCCACATGGGATTGCAGGCTCGTCTTATGAGTCAGGCCCTCCGTAAGCTTACGGGCATTATCTCCAAGAGCGGAGCTTGTCTTATCTTCATTAACCAGATCCGAATGAAGATCGGGGTAATGTTCGGAAACCCTGAGACGACCACCGGAGGTAAGGCTCTCAAATTCTACTCCTCTGTTAGAATTGAGGTACGGAGAATCGAGACCATCTCCAAGGGGGCTGATGAGGCGATCGGTAACCGAGTACGAATAAAAATTGCAAAAAACAAGGTTGCTCCTCCCTTCAAAAAGGCCGAACTTGAAATTATCTTTGGCAAGGGAATCTCGGCCAGCGCAAGTTTGCTTGATGCGGCATTGAAATTCGAAGTCATTCAGAAAAGCGGTTCCTGGTACTCCTACGGTGAAGAAAGAATCGGTCAGGGACGGGAAAATGCAAAACTCTTCCTTGAGTCGAATGCCGATGTGGCAGAGGAAATCGATAAAAAGGTTCGTGTACTCCTTTTCCCCGAACCTACGCCGGAAACCAAGCAGGAGGAAGTGCCCAAGGAGGAAGATAAATCCGTCGACAAATCCGCCGAACGAAAATTACCGAAATCCAAGAAGAGCGAGCCGGCCGAAGAGACGGAGCTTTTTTAAATGGCGGAATTGACCGAAACCGATGCCGTCGTATCGAGTTCGGAAAGCAAGCAGCGATTCAAGCTTGGTGAGTTCGAAGGTCCTCTCGATCTGTTGCTTTTTCTGATCCGAAAAAACGAAGTCAATATCTACGATATCCCAATTGCCGAAATAACCGATCAGTACATCAGTTATTTGGAATATGCTACAAGTATCGATCTTGATGATCTGACTGAATTTTATCTTCTTGCCTCAACCTTGCTCTACATCAAAAGTCAGATGCTGCTTCCGGTAGAAGTCGATTTTGGTGAGGAGTACGAAGATCCCAGACAGGAACTTGTCGAACGGCTTATCGAGTATCAAAAATTTAAAGAAATCAGTAAGTTAATGGAAGAAAAAGAGCGCGCATCCGAATGGACCATCGAACGAAAAAAGAAACAGCGCACGCTTCCGTTTTCCGAAGAAGACGACATCTGGGAGCAGATTGAGGTTTGGGACCTATTGAAAAGTTTTTCCACTATGATCGGGACCCTTTCCCACGAGCGAATCATCGATCTCTATGAAGAGGTCACCATAAACGAAAAAATCAGCCTGATTCATGAATTACTGGAGGGAAAGGATCATTTTTTGTTTACCGATCTGATAAAAAAGGAAACTTCGACGATGGAGGTCGTGTGTGCCTTTCTTGCAATCCTGGAAAGCGTTAAAATCAAATTGATTTCCATCTTTCAGAACCGTCTTTTCGGTGATATACAGATTAGAAAACGTGTGCCCTTGCCGGGAGAACATTTTGAGGCCTATGATTTTTCAGACGAGGATACACAGGAATAAGAGGTGATGAAACTGGACCGGGAAACAGCATTGATAGAAGCCATTTTATTTCTCGAGGGGGACCCGATCAATACGAAGCAGCTGGTGAAATTCTCAAATCTTTCCCCTGAGGTGGTGGAGCATGCTCTCAAACAGCTTCGCGAACGCTATGCTTCGGAGGATTCCGGCATCGAACTGGTGGAAGTTGGAGGCGGATGGCAGTTGGTTCCGAAGGCCGAGCTATGGGATTATCTCAAGGATCGCTACGGCAAGCACAACGATAATAAGCTCTCCCGAGCGGCCCTTGAAACCCTCTCGATCATAGCCTATAGTCAGCCGATAACCAGGGGAGAAATCGAAAATATCAGAGGTGTTTCCGCCGATAGCATGATCAAGCTTCTTCAGAACCGAGGTTTGGTCAAGGGTATTGGGAAAAAGGACGTGCCCGGAAAGCCGACCCAGTACGGCACAACAAAGGAGTTCCTCAAGCTGTTCCGACTTAAAAGCATATCCGACCTTCCGAAACTTGATGATATAAATAGGGACCGGTTCGAACTGAATGGATAAGGGCGATAAAAAAAAGGGGCCGGATGAGGCCGTAAGGCTTCAGCTCTATTTGGCAAGAAGCGGAGTAGGCTCACGCAGAGCCTGCGAGAAACTTATCAGCGAGGGATGCGTCAGAGTAAATGGACAAGTAGCCAGTTCTCAGGGAATAAAGGTAGTTCCTGGAATGGATAGCGTTACCTATCGAGGCAAGCCTGTTTTTCCCACTGGCAAACACTACTACATCGCTCTCAACAAACCTGTTCGTTATCTTTGTACCCATTATGATTCGGAGGGGCGTCCCTTAGCCGAAGACCTTATAAAGGGGAAGTTTCCGGTCCGTCTTTTTAATGTGGGACGACTTGATTTCCTTTCTTCCGGTTTGATTTTCTTTACCAACGACGGCGAATTCGCCAAAATCATCACCCATCCCTCGCACGAGATCGAAAAGGAATATGTAGTGGAGACGGCGAAACGGCTTAGTTCCGAGCTATTGGAAGAGTTCCGCAAGGGGGTCGTTGTAGAAGGCGAGCTCTACCGTATTCATGCATACAACATTATCTCTCCGGTGAAGGTCAGGATCGTTCTGAGGGAAGGTAAAAACAGGGAAATCAGAAAACTCTTTACCAGTAAAAACATAAAGGTAAAACGCCTGCACAGGGTGCGCATCGGCCCTGTTCAGATAGCAGGCATGCATCCTGGTGAGTTCAGAAATCTCAAACCCAAAGAGATTGCCTGGTTCATGAAACAGCAAAAGGGAGAAAAAAGGTGATCGTAGCAATCGACGGGCCGGCGGGGGTCGGGAAGAGTACCATTGCACAAGCAATTGCGCAGAGAAGCGCTTTTTTTTATATAAGTTCAGGAAAATTCTACCGGGCGGTCACCTTTTATGCCCTCGAACAGGGAATCGACATTGAAAAGAAAAAGCGCTTGGTTGATCTCGCAGCATCCCTCTCTTTTTCAATACGAGAAGGTGAATTGTATGTCGAAAACCGTAATGTGGAGCCCTTTCTCCATACAGACCGTATCGACGCATTGGTAGCGACTGTTAGTGCTTATCCCCCTTTACGAGAGGCAATCAATAAGGCGCTCAGAAAAACTACTGCGGAGATGAATGTTGTCATGGAGGGAAGGGATATCACGACTGTTGTTTTTCCTGATGCAGAGGTAAAGATATTTCTGGATGCCAGTGTAGAGACCAGAGCAATGCGTAGGTTCAGGCAGGGAACCAGTGAACTCTCTTATGACGAACTCGCCGACTCAATCAGAAGTCGGGATACCATCGACAGGGAGAAACCGGTGGGCGGACTCAAAGTCGCCGACGATGCTCTCTATATAGATAGCTCGGACTTGACCATAGATCAAGTTTGTGAGAAAGTGGTACAAGAAATATTCAGAGCTGAACAAAAGGTAAACCAGGAGAAAGATGGTAGTGATGACTGAGAAGGATTCCGAGAAAAGCACAGACATTCAGGCTTCTCTGCAGGAAGAGTACCTGAAATCTCTCGAAGAGTTGGAAGAAGGTCAACTCGTCGAGGGGTCCGTAATCCAGGTCGGACCGGAAAATGTTTTTGTCGACGTGGGTTATAAATCCGAGGGTAAGATCCCTCTTTCTGAATTCGAAACTACACCCGAGATTGGTGATATCGTTAATGTTGTTCTTGTTCGCAAGGAAGGAAAAGGCGGACAGGTTGTCGTTTCGAAAAATAAGGCCGACGTCAAACTCTTTTGGAAAGAGCTACGAGAGGCTTTCGACAATGAACAGCCCGTTGAAGGCACCTTTGATAAGGTGATCAAGGGCGGGTTTGAAGTCGATCTGGGACATGGCGTTAGAGGTTTCTGTCCTATGTCGAAAACCGATGTACAGCGGGTGGAGAATCCCGATGAGTATATCGGCCTGAAGGGCAAGTTTCTGATCGACAGGCTTTACAGCGACAACAAATTGAAGATTGTCCTGTCTCGCCGCGGCTTTATGGAGCGCGATATCGCCGAACGGAAAGAGAAGTTTTTCAGCGAAACCTCCATAGGCGATGAGGTCACAGGAACGGTAAAAAGCTTTACCAGTTTCGGTGCCTTTATCGATCTCGGCGGATTCGACGGTTTGCTCCATATCAATGATATGAGTTGGGGGCATGTCACTCGCCCGAAGGATTACGTCAAGAAGGGACAGGAAGTTGAGCTGAAGGTGATCAAGCTTGATCCGGAGGAGCAGAAGATCAATCTTTCGCTCAAACACTTTACCCCGGATCCATGGCTTGCTTTCGAAGCGAAGTACCAGGTTAACGATATTGTTAAAGGAACCGTAACCAAGCTCACCGATTTCGGTGCTTTTATCGAGCTTGAAGAAGGAATCGAGGGGCTTGCACATATTTCCGAGCTTTCATGGGTTAAGCGGATCAACCATCCCAAAGAGGTGTTGAATATCGGTGATGAAGTCGATGTGATGATACTCTCCTACGACATCCAGCAGGGTAGGGTGAGCCTCGGCCTAAAACAGGTTCGTCCAAATCCGTGGGATACCATTGCCGACTCCTATCCCGTAGGTACCAGACTTACTAGGAAGGTAGTCAAGATTACCAATGCGGGAGCCTTTGTGGAGCTCGAAGAGGGAATCGACGGGTTTCTCCATTCCGACGATCTCTCATGGACCAGAAAGATCAAGAATCCCGGTTCCGTTTTGAAGGCCGGTGAAGAGATTGATGTACTTGTTATTAGTGTCGATGAGGAAAGTCATCGGATTCGGCTCGGTGTAAAGCAGCTTGAAGAGGATCCCTGGCAGAGCCTCAGAAAAACCTATCCCAAGGGGAGCGTTATTGAGGGAGAAATCACCAGCGTTACCGATTTTGGGGTGTTTGTGCGTGTTCCCGGCGGCATCGAAGGGTTGATCAATAAATTCAATCTTACTCAACCCGGCGAAGAAGTAAGCGATGAAGTACTGTCACGCTTTAGCCCCGGCGAAAAAATCACCTGCCTTGTAACGGACATTAACCCGCACAGTCAACGGTTGAGCCTCTCCATTCGTGAATACCAGAGAAATCTTCAGCGAAAGGAAATTTCTAAGTATATCCACGATGAAGATGAGGAAACAACCGTCACCTTCGCTGACATCTTGAAGGAGAAGGGTGATTCGCTCGACTCATAGAAGGTATGCTTAACGTCGATGCGCAACGGCTTGAGACCCTCATTGAGATCAATGAGCTTATTAATACGGATTTTCAGGATAGTCGTTCCCTCCTGACGAGAATACTCGAGTCAGCCACACGGCTGACTGGAGGGGAGGCTTCTTCACTTCTTCTTTTACATCCGGCAAATCGTAAACTCTATTTTGAAATAGCCTTGGGAGCGAAGGGCCCCGAAATGAAACGGTTTAGTCTCGATCTGGGAGAAGGGATTGCCGGTTGGGTTGCACAGCATAACCGATCGCTCATGGTAAATGACGTTGAAAATGACAAACGTTTTTTTGCGCAGATAAGTAAAACGATTGGATTTAAAACCGATTCAATTCTTGCCGTTCCGATGCGACTTCGGGAACAGTGTATCGGTGTCATCGAAATTGTCAACAGAAAAGAAGGAAATGCCTTTTCCCAAGATGATTTGCAGTGGCTCGAGGTCTTTGCTAATCAGGCTGCCTTAGCCATCCAAAATGCAAAAGAGTACCAAAAGCTTCTTGAAGAGGTACAGCAACTGCGCCATAAGGTTGATGATAGCACCGAATTCCATCATTTCATCGGTACCAGTAATCTCATTCGGGAAAAACTTGAGCTTGCACGAAGAATCGGTGCAACAGAATCCTCTGTCCTTCTTATAGGAGAAAGCGGAAGCGGAAAAGAGCTGTTTGCAGAACGGATACATCTTGAAAGCATGCGTAGAGAAAAACCCTTCATACGAGTCAATTGTGCAGCTCTTCCTGAACATCTTCTCGAAAGTGAATTATTCGGTCATGTAAAGGGTGCCTTTACCGATGCATCGAAAGAACGCATAGGGAGATTTGAACTTGCCGACGGCGGAACCATTTTTCTGGACGAAGTAGGGGAACTGCCTCTTTCGGTTCAGGCTAAGCTCCTGAGGGTGATTCAGCATCAGGTTTTCGAAAAGGTCGGCAGCAGTGAACCATGCAGGGTTGATACACGGATCATTGCGGCTACCAATAGAAATCTCGAAGAGGCAATGGATAAGGGCTTATTTCGGCAGGATCTTTATTACCGTCTTAATGTGCTTCCTTTCGTCGTTCCTCCCTTAAGGGATCGACCAGAGGATATCCCCGTACTGGCCGATTATTTTTTTAGAAAGACAAAGCGGGAACTCGGGCGTACCGTCTCGGGATTTTCGGCAGAAGCGATGGATGCCCTGCTTTCCTACCGGTGGCCGGGGAACGTCCGGGAATTGGAAAATGTCGTTGAACGCGCCATTGTTATCTCTACCCACGAGTTGATACGCCCGGAGGATCTTATGTTGCCGGGCTCATCATCTCTTACCCCCGATGCCTATGCAGGAAGCAGCTTAAAGGAGGCTGTCCTTCAGTTTAAGCGACATTTCATTACCAAAGCATTGGAAGAACATAACTGGAACCAGACCGATACCGCAAAAGCGGTGGGAATACAAAGAACATATTTATCCAAACTGATAAAGGAACTGGAAATCTCTCGATAGATCAAAGGAGCAGATAGTAGGATCATGGCAAAGAGCTACGATGAAAAAACAGCAACAAGTACATCCGCGAAGATTGCATCCGGGTTACACAAATACCGCAAGGTAATTCTCTACACGCTTATCGCCGTTGTGGCAATTCTTGCAGTCTTGGCGATTGCTTCGATACTTAAGCAGCGAAAAACCGATGCGGGAACCATAGTCGCCGAAGAGCTTCAGGAAAGCTATGCAAAGTGGCTTCAGGCTTCCGACGATGAAAAGGCTTCTCTCGAGAAAGAGGTTCTCGACAAGGCAGACGCTATCAAGGCAAAATACCGCGGGACCTTTCCCCATCAGCGGGCGCTCCTGGTATTGGGAAACCTTGCCTTTGAAAAGAGCCAGTGGGATGATGCGCAAAAGGATTTCGCCCAACTTGCTAAGGAATATCCCAAAAGTTACCTTGCCCCTGTTGCTCTTATGAACCAGGCGGCTGCACTTGAAGAGGCCGGCAAGAATAAAGAGGCGGTCGAAATTTACCAGAAAGTCTTTGACACATATAAAGAAACTAGTCCCGATGCACCGCGGGCTCTTTTTTCCATTGCAAGACTCTATGAAACCACCGGACAGAACGAGGCTGCCCTTGATGCCTACAGGGAAGTCGCCGACAGCTTCCCTGACAGTGATTGGACAAAACTATCCAGGGATCGTATAATCTACCTGGAAACACATTAGTGGTGGGAGGCAGCGCAAAATGAAAACCGCAAGAAAGCGTTTACCATTTTTCGAAACCCGTTTCTTCGGTTTTTTCATTGCGCTGCTTGTCGTTGTTTTTTTCGCACTTATTAATAATTACACCTCGTTTTTCAGTAATATCGAAGATAAGGTCCTTGATCTGCATTTTCGTTACAAAGATGTCTACGAAAACAAAAGCAGACAGGAAGGGGTGTATGAAGTAGCCGAGAATCCGAATATCAATAAAGACATTCTTATTGTCGGTATCGATTTTCGTACCCTTAACAGGTTGGGCCGTTGGCCCTTTCCCCGTTATACCCATGCAGCGCTTTTAAACACCTTTTCGCGTATTCAGGACCAAAGTCAGAGGGAGAGGTCGGTCTTTCTGGATATCTTTTTCAACGAACCTGCGGACAATGCCATAGACGACGTTATTCTCCTTGAAAGCATGGGAGAAAACGGCAGGGTCTTTCTCGAGACCTTGATGGACGAGGTCCCGCCTCCGAAGGAAGATGCGACAGAGCTTTTCGAACGACAAAACACCCTCATTCAAACCCACGGGTCAATTAATAATATCCAAGGTGATTGGAAGTCGATGATCAGCTTTCCGGGCCTCCAGCCTCCGTTGCGCCCTTATGGAAGGAAGGCCGCAGGATTCGGCCATGCAAACTACCTTAAAGATGCCGATGAGGTATTCAGACGGCAGCCTTTAATCGTAAAATCATCCCAGCTGCTTGAGGAAATTCCACTTCAGAATATAACACCGGGATTTTCTGTGGATGAGGACCACTTCCAGCGACTGGCGTGGACCGATGAAACTGGTGGGCAGCATAATATACCGTACCCCATCACCGAAAAAGTACTTGAAAAGATTTCTGCCGAGATCGATGCAAAATCACCCAAACGAGTAGTGGACAACGATGGGGACGGAGAACCGGACGAGAGCTATTCCATCGTAAAGCTTTATCAGGATCGTTTTCTGCCTTCTATAACCCTTTCCCTGGCGCTCAACTATTTCAATAAGCGGATTGACGACATCGATATTGTCCTCGGGAAACAGATTCATATTCCCCAGCCTCAGTACTTCGATGCGGAAAAAAATATCTGGGTTCCTTATCAAATGCTTCTTAAACCGGCTCTCTACGATGCGGATGGGAATGAGGTCGAAGCTGCAGAAACAAAGGTTCTTCGTGATATAAACATTCCGATAGATAGAGACGGGAACATGCTGATCAACTTTATGGGCTTTCCCAGTTTTGCCACTACCGGATCACGTCAAACCTTCCCTGTGCGTTCTTATTCCGCCTATGCCTCAAATCCTCCGGGGCTTGATCCGGTAAAATGGCCGAGAACAAGAGCCCTTACCAATAAGATCGTCATGGTTGGAGCCTTTGCCCGCGGGATTGCGGACGACGAAAAACCGACCCCCTTCGGCCTGATGTATGGTGTAGAGATCCATGCAAACGCCCTCAATACCATTCTCATGAATAAATTCATCCATAGCGTGCCGTTTTGGGTCAACCTTCTGGTCTTGGTCGCAATGGTATTTCTGGTGAGTCTGCTCAGCTCCAGATTTTCGACAATCTGGGCCTTTATAGCCTTGCTTCTGCTGGTCGCATCCCTCTTTATTACCGCTTCGATCCTTTTCGATCGCAGTGCCCTTCTTCTTGAATTCACCACACCGGCCCTTGCCTCGCTTTTCGCCTTCCTTTCCATTATTGCCTACAGGGCAATGACGGAAGAGAAGGATAAACGACGCATCAGATCGATGTTCGGAACCTATGTCAGTCCCAAGGTCGTCGATCAAATTCTTACCAATCCCCCCGAGCTCGGTGGGGTGGACAAAGAGCTGACCGTCTTTTTTTCCGATATACGAGGCTTCACCACCATCAGTGAAAGCATGACACCGCAGGAGCTGGTAAAAATTCTCAACCGCTACCTTACGGCCATGACCGATATTGTTTTGGAACACGAGGGGACCTTGGATAAGTACGAAGGTGATGCCATCATGTGTTTCTGGGGTGCTCCGGTATCTCAGAGCGACCATGCCCTACGGGCCTGCAAATGTGCGGTTCAGCAGCTTGAGGCCCTTAAAAAGCTGAATGCACAGCTGCCGGAATCGCAGCGGATCGATATCGGGATAGGTATCAACTCGGGAATCATGACTGTCGGTAATATGGGAAGTACTCAGCGTATGGACTATACCCTTATCGGGGATAACGTCAATCTGGGCGCACGGCTTGAGGGTACGAACAAAGCCTACCACACAAACATTATCATCAGCGAATACACCTACGGCCTCGTTAAGGACCACGTTATTGCCCGTGAACTTGACAATATCAGGGTTAAGGGTAAAAACAAGCCGGTACTTATTTATGAACTCATTGATTATCTGGAGTAAGGCCTCAAGAAAACGGGCCACTGCTCTATATGGTCTTTTCATTGCACTTCTTACTCTGCTTTTTACCAACTGCGGAATCCCTACGGTTGTCTATCTGGAAGCGCCGGACAAAATCGGTAGCGGAACCGTAGGGTTTTATCATGCCGATACAAACAACCCTGATATCTTTCAGGGCTACGAGATTTTTTACTGCTTTTACGATCCGAGCAATCCGCCGGTTTCCTCGACGAGCTCAAGCAGCGCATGGGAGTCCTACGCCGAAAAGTATCTTACCAATTCGGTGTTGATCAATCCCGACAACAAGCTTATGGCGTATAGCTATGACTCCGGTCTTTCTCATAATATTCGCCGCGCCTACAATAAAGATTTCACAGATAACGATACAACAGAGGGGGAGTATATTTCGGTATCAATTCCTGTCGATCCCACTACGGTTTCTTCCTCCGGCGGAGATACAATTCGGTTTATTTTATTAGACTCTGGCAGTACTTATTCACTGTATGCATATACTGGGACGACAGGAGAATCAGCGGCAAACGTAATTGGAGTCTCGTCATTTATCAGCAGTCTGTCACTTTATCGGAAAGTGTATACTGACAGCGATAAAGATACCCTTGAAATTAAGGATTTTTTTACTGTAAGTGCGAACGATGATGACTGTCCGGTTTCAAGTGGTAGTGTTAGTGTAGCATTTTTTGCCGTAGCTACGGGGTTCGATAGTTCTTCAACCAGCAGAATTGTAAGTGATATTACCTTTATCGGGACATATTCTTCTATTTCGACGAGTAGTAGTTAGCTTTTCTAAATGTCAATTTTTCTTACCAGGGGGTTTCGGTACTATCATGTTTGATTATTATCTTCTTATCGGCCTTATCTATACGATTATAGGATTCTTCTTTGCGCTTCTCTATTATTTTGTCTTCAAAAAGCCGATCTTCGGACGTTTCGTAGGTGCACTTATTGTGGCGTTGGTCGGATCTTTTTTCGGCGGGGTTGTTGAGTATCTTTTTTCCGATCTTATACATTCGCTTACCAATTTTGCCGGAGTAGTGAATATTTTTCCGCCGATCATCGTGTCTATCATCTTCCTTCAGATCTTCTCCAGTGTGGGTGCAGGGAAGAAGAATCGTGATAAAGAAGATAGATAATCCCTGGAGGGGGCTTGTTTAGATTAGTCATAGCAGATGATGAACATAGGGTTTGTCAGCTCATCCAAAATATAATTCCCTGGAATGATTACCAAGTCCAAGTTTCCGGTACGGCGTATAACGGGATCGATGCATTTCGGCTGATTCAGGAAGTTCAACCTGATATTGTGATAACAGACATCCGTATGCCCGGATATGATGGGATAACCCTCATCGGTAAAAGTAAAGCGCTCTATCCCGATATCAGTTTCATTATCGTGAGCGGTTACAGAGATTTCGAATATGCACAAAGTGCTCTTAAGTTCGGGGCGGATGATTATCTTCTCAAGCCGATATCTGGTGAAGAAATAAAACGAATCATCATGAAGGTAATCGCCAAGAAACTGGAACAAGAAGAAAAATATCAACATGAAAACAGGCTCCAGAATGAACTTCTCAAGAGCAGAGAGACCTTACGAAAACAGTTTGCAAAGGACCTTATCGATAGGGAATGTCGTGTTGATAAAAACGCTTTATCCGATGTTCAGGATCACTACCTCATTCGATTCCAAAGTCCCTACTTCCAAGTGCTTATCGTTCGGCTGGACAATCTTGAGCCGTTGCAAGATTATGAACCCGATAGGGTCATCGATACAATACGAGAAAAAGTTGAGATTGCCGCCTCAGCATGTTTAGGGGAGATGGTTCATGAAGTATTTTGTACCTTCACCGGTTTTAGCATTATCTACATCCTGAATATCAAAGAGAATAACGGCCTATCCTATAGAGATGAAGAAGAGCTCTTTGAAGCAGCATCCCAGAAACTTACGGAATATGGCAAATGGAAGGTTTCCATCTGTATCGGTAGACCCGTTCACGCATTTGAGAGGCTTTCCGATAGTTATGCCGATGCTCTCCTTGCATTACGACAACGTATTTTTCATGTTGCAAGAAAAATTTATCACTCGAACTATGTGTCCGACGTTGAAAAAGAACTTCTCAAGTTCGATCTTCCTGGTTTTGAAAAAAGAGTTACCACCATATTGAGTAATGAAGATCTCTCTCAGATAAGAAACGGTTTTGAAGAATTGTTCTCTTCGACACCGATTTTTCACCGTATATTCAACCCCGATACGCTTCAATACCTGTGTATCTACGTAACTGACTCCGTTGTCAAAAAGCTCCAAGCCATGGGTAGTGATGAAGAGGTCGTTTTATCCATTAGAAAAAAAGCAGGGCTCATACTTGACGTATCATGTAGCATCGAGCTTTTGTTCACTCGGTTGATCAATCTTTATGTCCAGGTACTTGAAAATATCCTTACCTCAAAGCGGATCCAGGCCTATAAGCCGATCAGAATCGCAATTGAATATATTGAAAAACACCATGCCGAAAGCATAGATTTGAATTTAGTTGCAAAAGAAGCAGGATTCAATCCCATCTATTTCAGTTCATTATTCAAAAAAGAGACTGGTATAAATTTCAAAGACTATATCCAGCAAAAGAGAATCGAAACGGCTAAGGAGCTGCTTTTATCAAGCAACCAGACCATAATGGCAATCAGCGAGAAAGTTGGGTATAAGGATGTTCGGTATTTCAGTAAGATATTTACAAAGATAGTCGGTATCAAACCTCATATGTACCGAAAAATCTATGGCTAAAGCACGTAGGGCCGTTAACCGAACCATCGCTGCCGCTTTATTGTGTCATCTTTCGTGTATTTTGTTTCTTACGCTCGTCTTGATTGTCTCCTTTGTTTTCGATTTTTTTCATTGTATACTTGGTCTAACCTTCAGAGCCCTGTTTATCGTATTATACCTCTACTGTCTTGCCTCTTTTATTAAACATGTGTATTCGCCGTTGAAAAAAGTCGAAGAAGCAATGGAACAATTATCAAGAGAGGAGGACACCGACATTTTTCGAGTCTTTGAGATCGATTCAAATGATTCAGGGGGTGCACTTTCAACCCATTTTGCCGAGCTTATACAACTTCTTAAAGAGTCTCTTAATCGAGAATATACGGCCGATATCCTTAAAAAAGAGGCTGAACTTAACGCCTTACAAAGCCAGATAAATCCGCATTTTCTGTATAATGTCTTGGATGCCATCCGCGGACACGCCTTAACCGAGGGCGTTACGGAAATTGCCGATATGACTGAAGCCCTTTCAAAATTATTTCGCTATAGCGTCAGCCATTGGGAAAGCGAGGTTACCCTTGACCGTGAACTGGTGAATGTGCAGAACTATTTTAAAATTCAGCAATACCGGTTCAACAACAAATTCGATTTACGCATACTGATAGAAGATAACGAAGAGGATACCCTCTCTTGCTATATTCCAAAACTAACACTCCAACCTATTATTGAGAATGCAATCTATCATGGGCTTGAAATGAAAATGGACAGGGGATTGGTAACGATACGAACCAAATTGGCGGAAAAGCTACTCTTAATCGAGATTAGCGATGATGGGGTAGGTGTCGAACCAGGCTTGCTTGAGAAGATAAATAATTCCTTTAAAGCGTGGAATACCATCAAAATGAAAGGCAAAGAAACAGGCGGCAGCGGGATCGCCCTTACAAATGTAAATAGTCGTATAAAGATGATGTATGGAGAAGAGTATGGACTCTATATGTACAGCACCCAGAATATAGGATCAATGATAGAAATTTTGCTTCCAATCAGCGGACAGGAGGAAAAAGAAAGGACAGAGAGCGGTGGGTGAATTATTACGAATTAGAGAACTCACGACAGGCCGTTTTCACGGCTCGGCTTTACATGAATTCCGATTACAAATTTTCGAACAGGAGCTTTTGGGCCTTGTCGGGCTAAACGGCTCGGGTAAGAGCACTCTTGCCGGGATTTTCGCAGGAGAAATTCCCGTAAAGCAGGGTGTGCTTTTTTTTGATGGGAACAGGTACGATTGGACTGTACAGAAGATTTCTCGAACGTTTTTTGAGCGTGTGGGGTTTTATGTTGTTCGAAATGAAACACGCCTCATAGGTAATCTTAATATTGCCGAAAACATGTCCATTTCTTTCAAACCGCATCTGCGAGATATATGGAAAAATCCTGGTAAACAGGAAAAAGTAGTCACCGCTGTCCTCCATGAGTTTACACCGTCACTTAACCCTTACGAGAAGGGAGGTACGCTTTCTCTTGCCGTTCATTGGGAACTCGGAATTCTAAAAGCCTATATGAACGGTGCAAAACTTATCATACTCGACAGAATATTTGAATTTTGCAGCAAGAGCGAACAAGACGAACTTTTCACCTTGATACATAGACTGAATCAGAAGGGTACAAGCTTTCTGATTACCTATAATAAAGTCGCTCCTATTCTTGAAACCTGTGACAGGGTTGCCGTGGTTCGCGACGGTACACTGTCCGCGATCATCCATAAGAACGATTACGATCCAAAACTGGTGGCACTTCATTTGCTTATCGGTCAGGATTATATCGGCCGCGAGGCTGTCAGAAAGGTGGACGACAAGACGGGGGAAAAACCCCTTATGGAAATTCGTAATCTATGTGCAGGTGTTGAATTGCAAAATTTCAGCTTTACTCTTTATAAAGAGGAGATCCTGGGGATTTCTGACCCGGTACAGGAAAAAACCACAGCGCTCTTACGTGTCTTGAATGGAAGCAAAACACCGGAAAAAGGAGAAATATACGTGCATGGCAAGCCTCTTGTGTTCGGAAGTGAACATCATGCACTTCGCTATGGCATCGGTATTGTTTCCGAAAAATTCTTCGACAACCTTTTCTTTCGTGATCTATCCACAGGTGATAACCTCATACTTTCTGTCGCAAAACGAGCTTCTCGCTTTTTGGGCTACATTCCTTCCTTGGTGGAGCAGTATTTCAGAAGAAGATATCCCGCGGAAATAGGTATTCCGGGGCAACTTGCGGAAAGGCCGGTAAAATTTCTCGAACAGGATTTGCAATTCATTCTTGCATTGCATATGAGGATCCTTAGCGGTGCAAAGGTATTTCTCTTGGAAAACCCGGTACGTAGTGCCGACCTGTTAACCAGGAATATGGTATATCAAAAGATAGATTCACTCAGGAAAAAAAAGATGGGAGTTATTTTCATTTCTGCGGACTATTCTGAGCTCGACGGTTTTTGCGATAGGATTATTCAATGCGACAGTCAAGGGATGATAGGAGGCGATAAGACGCCATGAAAAAAATCTCACGAGTATTACACCATAATATTCTTCTTATCTTCCTGATCCTTGCCGTTGAGTTGATATTTCTAAGGCTATCGCTGCCTCGATTTTTTTCCTTGGGAACACTTTTAAGTTTTGGAAGGCAAACCGCTATTACCGCTATCCTTGCCATTGGTATGGGAATTGTACTTATCAGCGGCGGTATCGATCTTTCCCTGGGGGCGATTGTTTCTATGATAGGAATGGTAGCGGCAACCTTCATGGTTCGCCTCAATCTACCCATTTTCATCGTCCTACTTTCCTGTATTCTTCTGGGATGCCTTCTTGGAGCCGTAAATGGTTTTATCTGTGCCAAAATAAGGATCCATCCGTTTATTCTTACGACCGCATCGGCCGTTATCTACCGAGGTGCTGCAAATATTCTAAGCAACGGAATGCCCATATACGGCCTTCCTGTGAATTTCCTGCAGATCGACAAATATCATCTTTTCGGCATACCAGTGTCGGTATTGATACTCCTTATGTGTCTTCTAATGGGAAACTATCTACTAAAAAAAACCTATCTCGGAAAGTATATATATGCTATTGGACTCGACGAAAAAAGCGCCGAATACGCCGGCATAAATTCCAGACAAATAAAGATCATCGTGTATTGCATCTCCGGCTTTTTCTACGGCATCGGTAGTATTTTGCTTCTAACAAGGATAGGTTCCGCACAACCAACAGCCATGAACGGAATTGAACTGGATGTTCTGGTTGCAGCCGCCATCGGCGGCATCGGCTTTAAAGGGGGGAAGGGCCACCTGCTTAACATTATACTCGGAGTATTTGTCATGGAAATTTTTGGCGACACCCTTATCGTTTTTAACGTTGGGGAATATTACCGGAGTATTTTTAAGGGAATCGTACTTCTCATTGCACTCTTTGCAGATGGAGCCCTCCGGAACGACAGAAATATCACCTAATTTCCATCTTTTTCTGAATTTCATCAACATCAATCTATAATCTGTCACATTGCGGGGCAAATTTTGCGATGGTATCATCGTAACTGAAGAAAATCCGGAAAGGGGTTTATTGTGTCCGATCCTATTCTCGAAATGAAAAACATCACGAAAAGTTTCTCAGGTGTCAAGGTCTTGGACAATGTGGAATTGACCGTCATGCCTGCTGAGGTACATGCACTTATGGGGGAGAACGGGGCAGGAAAATCAACGCTCATGAATATTCTCAGGGGGATATATCAACCTGATGGTGGTGATATCTTTTTAGATGGGAAAAAGATTGTTAATCATAATCCGAAAGAAGCCACGGAACATAGAATCTCAATGATTCATCAGGAACTTCATCCCATTTTGGATATGAATGTTGCCGAAAACATCTTCCTCGGTAGAGAAATAAAGCGGGGTACCGATGGGATTTGCAGCATTGTTAATAAAAGAAAAATGAAGGAAGAGGCCCAAAACCTTTTTGATATGATAGGAATAGCGATCAACCCCTCGATCCTCATGCGTAATCTCAGCGTAGCCCAGTGCCAACTTGTGGAGATTGTCAAGGCAATTTCCATCTCTGCAAAAATAGTCATTATGGATGAACCGACTTCGGCTTTAACCGAAAAGGAAGTCGACCTTCTTTTCAAGCAGATAGACAAACTTAGATCGGGCGGAGTTTCGGTGATTTATATCTCTCACAAGATGGATGAGATATTTCGTGTCGCCGACTCCATAACGGTCCTCAGGGATGGCCAGTTTATTGGTAGTGATAAAGCAGAAAATTTAGATAAGAACAATCTTATTAAGATGATGGTAGGAAGAGAACTAACTGAAATCTTTCCGAAAGCAGAGGCACGTATCGGTGAGGTTGTTCTTGAAGCTCGTCATTATAGTTGGGAGAACAAGGTGAAAAATGTCAGCTTCTCACTGCGTCGTGGCGAAATATTAGGGATAGCAGGTCTAGTCGGTGCGGGTAGAAGCGAGTTGGTTGAAACGCTTTTTGGGGTTCATCCCAATTATGATGGCGAGTTGTATATCGAAGGGAAGCCTGTCGACATCAGAAAAACCGGCGACGCCATTGTTCATAAGATTGCTTTGATCACAGAAGATAGAAAACAGACAGGTTTGAATCTTTCGGCTTCCATCGAACAAAATATTACGCTTGTGTCGTTAGAACAGCTTTTCCCGCATGGCATTATCAACAAAAAAAAAGAAGCATTGGTTACGGAAAAAAGTATGCAACGGCTTGGAGTAAAGGCCGGTTCAAGAAGTGTAAAAACCGTTTCGTTAAGTGGAGGAAATCAACAAAAGGTGGTCATAGCAAAGTGGTTACTTACAGAACCGGAGATAATTATCATGGACGAACCGACCAGAGGTATCGATGTCGGTGCCAAACGAGATATCTATCTGCTTTTGGGAGAACTTGTTCAAGCCGGTAAGGCTGTATTGATGATCTCGTCTGAGATCCCCGAAATTATGGGTGTTGCAGATCGTATTCTTGTTATGGCCGAAGGAAGAATTACCGGAGAACTTGATCGTAAAGATTTTTCTCAAGAGAAGATTATGTATTTTGCTTCACAATTCGACAAAGGAAATGAGAATGAAGAAAATTAGGAATTTTATGTCGCTACACTCAATGCGGGAGTTGGGAATTGTTTTTGTTTTTGCTGCAATCCTCCTGATTCTCATAATCCTTTCGCCAAATGCTTTTGCGAGGCCTGCCAATTTAATTAATATCATCAAGCAGGCTTCGATAAACGGCATTCTTGCCATGGGCATGATGTTTGTCATCATTAGCGACGGTATAGACCTTTCCGTGGGATCCATTGTTGCACTGACAGGGGTCGTTTCTGCAAGTTTCGCACATCCTGGCGAGTATCCACTTATCGTTCCAATTATTCTCGCCCTTAGCATCGGACTTTTTGTCGGATGGCTTAATGGAGTAGGAGTTGCCGTTGGAAATATCCCGGCCTTCATCGTTACATTAGGAATGATGACCATGATTCGAGGGGTTGCCTTAATTGTAAGCAGAGGCGCTCCTGTCTTCGGCGTTACCAAAGCCTATGAATTTATTGCAGGCGGTTTTCTTTTTGATCGCATTCCGCTTCTTGTAGTCTATTTTACCATCATTACCTTAATAAGCGCATATATACTTACAAAGACGGTTTTTGGCAGAAGGGTCTATGCCGTCGGTGGTAATGATATTTCAGCGGCTTTTTCCGGAATCAACGTAAAGAAAATTCGCATCTCAGTGTACATGATTTCAGGACTTTTGGCAGGATTTGCCGGCTTGCTTCTTGCATCGAGAACCGTATCAGGAAATCCAACTGCTGGACAGTCTTACGAACTTGATGCAATAGCAGCAGCCGTTATCGGTGGTGTAAGCATGTCCGGAGGCTCCGGAAAATGGTACGGCACGGTTATCGGTGCTCTCTTAATTGCTGTGATAGGAAATGGGCTTGATATTCTGAATGTGTCATCTCATTACCAATTAGTCATCAAGGGGGCAATTATCATTTCCGCCGTCCTTCTTGATGTAAAAGGAAAGGAAAAAGCGGCATAACGCCGTTTAAAATAACTTTCACGACGAGGAGGATTCTTTATGAGAAAAGTCTTACTAATGACAATGGGCATCATGTTGATGACATCAAGTCTTTTGTTTGCCGCAGGATCGGCAGAAGATGGGGCTGCTAAGCCAAAGAGATATGCGCTTATGATGAGCCACATGACAAATGCCTTTACCATGGAATTGTCGGATGCCGTAAAATCAAAGGCAAAGGAGTTGGGTGTCGATCTTACCGTCTTTGACGGCGGCCAGGATGTTTCAAAACAAATTAGCCAAGTAGAATCGGCAATAAACCAAGGCTATGCCGGCATTCTCATTGAGCCTGCTTCGGTAGATGGAATCAAACCTGCGGCAGAAGCGGCAAAGAAGGCAGGAATCCCTCTAATTACCGTTAATCAGCGGATCACCGATCAGGAACTTGCCAGTGCCTATGTCGGTGCGAATCCGGTTGAAGGTGGCGAACTTGAAATGCGTACCGCTGCAGAAGCAATTGGGGGAAAGGGGAAAGTTGCTTTCCTTCTCGGTCCTCTTGGTTCGGATGCACAGATAGGCAGAACTCAAGGATACTATAATGTTCTGAAAGAGTATCCAGGAATCGAAGTCGCATACGAACAGAGCGCAAATTGGCGGACAGACGAGGCCTTAAAGCTCGTAGAGAATTGGTTACAGACTGGTGTGGAACTAAAAGCAATTGTGGCCAACAACGACGGTATGGCCCTTGGCGCCCTTAAGGCTGTTGAAGATGCAAAAATGCTTGATAAGATTAAGATCTATGGTCTTGATGCTACACCTGATGCACTTGCTGCGGTTAAAGAAGGTCGTTTGTCTGCAACAATCTCACAGAGCACCACGGAACAAGGTATGGTCGCCATGGAAACCATCGTCAAAATAGTCAATGGGGAGAAGGTGCCAGCCGAGATAATCGTCGGCCACACCTTATTGGATAAAAAGGCTGTCGACCAAATGGCCAAAAACTAAAAACGAGAGAATCCTTTTGAAGGTAAAGGCTTGTTCCGGCTCTTGATCTGAATGGGTAAGCCTTTACCTCATAATATCAATCATGCTTTATCCACTTGAAATGACTAAAATTGCCTTAATACTTTACTTCCCATAATGTATATTCTGTCTACTAATGTTGCAAAAGCAAAAGTAAGTTAGGCCTCCTCGTCCCGTTGTCAGAAGATGGAAAAATCGTTACACTTTTTGGCATGACGACACCAACAATATTGGAAGACGAAACATTGTATACAGATGCAAAAAGCCCTGATCAGGCATTTTCCCGACTTGCGGCAATCATTAAGCTTCTCCGAGGCCCGGAAGGATGTCCCTGGGATAAAAAGCAGACCATCTCATCAATGGCTCCTCAACTATTGGAAGAGACGTATGAGGTTATCGATGGAGTCAAGGAAGAGGACCTTGCCAATACACGGGAAGAGCTTGGTGATGTTTATCTTGTAACGACCATGATGGCCCAAATCTTATCTGAGGATGGCCTAAGCTCTCACACCGAAATTCTGAATGAGGTGTGCAATAAATTGATTCGTCGTCACCCACATGTTTTTTCCGGGGCGACTGCTGAGAATCCTGAAGAGGTTCTTAAACTCTGGAATGATGTAAAAGAAAATGTTGAAGGGAAAAAGAAACCTACTTCGATTCTTTCTTCTGTGAAACGGTCGCTGCCCCCACTTGAACGGGCTTATAAGCTTCAGAAAAAGGCTTCCAAGGTCGGTTTTGATTGGACTAATTCTCATGATGTATGGAAAAAGATACAGGAAGAGTTCGATGAATTGGTAGAGGCCTATGAAGAACATGATAAGGATCATGCCGAGGAAGAACTTGGTGATTTCCTTTTTTCGGTTATCAACATATGCCGTTTCCTTGATATAGATCCGGCTCTTGCTCTTCACCGTGCTAATCAGAAGTTCTGTTCTCGCTTCACCTATGTTGAGGATAAAATGAAGGAGGCCGGATACCAACTCTCGAAGGAGTATATGGCTGCTATGGATCGGTTTTGGAACGATGCAAAAACCGAAGGCCTATAAAATCCGCATAAGAAAGCTATGGAGTAAAAGCTGAAAAAAACTGCTCATAGCTGATCAGTTCGGGCTCTGGAGATCCGCCTCCCCTGCCTTTGTCATTTCGTTTCCGGGCAAGTGTCGCAGTACGAGTAACGGTGAACTCTGGGAAAAAGTTTTTGGTTTCCTGCGAAAACCCCTCCATATAATAGCGCAGATTTCCGTCCTTCCGTCCCGTATCGGCAAGATAGAGTCTAAGGCCATCTTTTTCATGATTAACCGAAGAGTCGGCAGGAAGACTCTTTTTTAGATAAGCATATAATAGATTTAAACGATCTTTCTGTTCTGCTGTTATCGTATATACAGATCCACCATAGGCTGCCATGAGCGAAACCTTTTTCTCTCCGGCAGGCGGAGCGCAAACCTCTGAACACATTGAAATAGCAAAATCATCGGGAAGTACATTGTTCAATTTTTTCACGAGTCCCTGAAAGCCTTTCTCACGCTCCTGCTTTTTATCATCATTTTCAAGAAGAATATTAACCATTAGATATTCCGCATTCGATTCAACACCGAGCATCAACGGATTCGCGAAGGTCAACTTTGGTTTCGGATTAAAGCCTTGTGAAAAAGCAAGTCTGATCTGCGCACGCTGAAATGATCGCTCAAAGATCGTCATTGTATTGATATGGCTTAAAAAGGAAGCCTTTCCCGTTTTACTGAAACGGCAGAGAAGTGTCAGCTGGGATTCATTCTCAATGGGCCGATCTTTCATCGACGAATTTTGAGGCTCGGGCCCTCTTACAGGGGCTTCCGTTTCAACGATTGAAACATCTGAGACGCAGATTCCACAGTTATGATCACAGGGAACAGAGCAGATGGAGGTTAAAACAGCCTCCTCCGCTCGCTTCTTTTCTCGCTTAAGAAAACCCTTTCCGACACCAAGATCTATAGTATCCCAAGGCAGACTCTCGTCAAGCCTCTTTTCTTCCAGAATCTCTTTCGCAATATTCCAGCCTGAATTTGCAAAGAGTTCCCGCCAGAGATCCCGTTTGACATGCTCTTCCCATGCGTCGAGACCTGCTCCACGCTTAAAGGCTTGCTCGATCAAGGCTCCAACCCTGGCGTCCCCCCTGGACAGAACACCTTCAAGGGGCGAAATAAAAGGATCATGATAGTTTAACTTTACTGGGCCTCTCCGGAAACGCCCCTTAAGTCGCTGCAGTTTTTCGGAAGCTTCTTCTTCGTGAAGCTGACGCGACCATTGGAATGGCGTATGGGGTTTGGGGATAAATGTTCCGACATTCACATTGATAGGCATCCGTACACTTTGCTGAATCTCTTCAATATAGTCGCCAATGTGATCGACTTCATTCTCGGTATTACCTACAGGCAGACCTATCATAAAATAAAACTTTGCCAAACGCCATCCAGCCTGTTTGGCTGTCCTGAGGATATCGATGACTTGTTCGATAGGAACACTTTTATTGATCGTTTTCTGGGCGCTATCCCCCGGTACCTCGATGGCAAAGGTCAAACCGCTTTTCCTAACCTTTGAGATTTCCTGGAGAAGCGGCAGGGTGAAGCTGTTGACTTTCAGGGAAGGCAAGGAAAACGATACACCATCGGAGGCGTATCGTTGATTGAGTAGCGTGATAAGCTGATGGATATGGCTATAATCCCCTGAAGAAAGAGAAGAGAGTGTGATCTCTCGATAACCGGCACACCGAACCAAGAATTCCACCTCTTCAAGGATATGATCAAGGGGTTTTTCACGTTTCTGGCGATAAAAGTAGCCGGCATGACAGAAGCGGCACCCGTTGGGACAGCCGCGCATAATCTCAACGACACCATGGTCTTGTACCACCTTGATATTCGGAACAGGTACAGGGCCAAGAGAAGCAGGACCGAATCCCTGCCAGGAAGCACGAATTGTCATCTCACTCTTTTCCGGGTACCATATATGCTTGCTTGTACGTAGTAGGCTGATCAGGGAATCCCTATCTGCGCCTTGACTTTTAGCGTCCGCAAGTCGTGAAACAAGGCTGGAGAATACGCTCTCTGCCTCTCCGATAAAAACCCCGTCGAAGAAAGCCCCGAAAGGAGCAGGGTTTGTTACGGCTGGTCCGCCGGCAATAACGATGGGATCCCCTTCCCTTCTTTCTTTGCTGTGAAGGGCTACGCCCCCTGCATGTAGGACATGTAAGATTGTTGTGGCGGATAATTCATACCCGATGGAAATACCGAGAAGATCGAGGCGGTTGAGGGGAATTCCATTTTCGAGGGTAAAAAGCGGTATACTGTGAACCAAAAGCTCTTCCTCGAAATCAGGAGCGGGGGCAAAAACACGTTCACAGGCGACATGTTCCAAAGCGTTTAAACTGCCGTACAATATCTTTACGGCATTATTTGACATCCCGATTTCATAAAGATCCGGGAAACAGATTCCGACACGATATAATCCAGCGAGTTCTTTACGGATCATGCCGTATTCACCACCAACATATCTACCGGGCTGCAGAACTTGATGGAGGATACCGCGAAGATCTTTTTCCGGAATAATCAAATCACTAGGTTTCACGTACACAGCCCCTAATAGTGATATCGTCTGACATAAATATTTTGAATAAGAGAAAGTCCAATTAAAGCCGTCCAGAGAGAGGAGCCACCGTATGAAAGGAAGAAGAGCGGTATACCGGTAATCGGCATAATACCGATTGCCATGCCAATATTAACCACGAGGTGGAAAAAGAACATTCCGACGACTCCGGATATTACCAATGAACCAAAGGTGTCTTTGCTGGAAAAAATCATGGTAAGCCCGCGAAAAATAATCAGGGCGAAGAGAGCTATAACAATCACAGAACCGAAGAATCCCAGTTCTTCGGCAAGAATCGAAAAAATAAAATCGGTGCTCTGCTGAGGAAGAAAGCGGTAATGGCTTTGAGTTCCCTGCAAATAGCCCTTTCCCCATACTCCTCCGGACCCGACTGCGGTTACCGATTGTATAATGTTCCATCCGTTTCCTTGAGGATCAACCGATGGATCAATAAAAACGATTAGACGCATGATCTGATAATCTTTCAGAACCTTTCCAACCAGCCGGGACGCAAACAGGGCCGAGGTTATTATCACCAAACCATATCCGATCCAGTAGAAATAGCGCTGCTTTGTAATGAGAAAACCGATCCAGGCGGAAACAGTAGCCAGGAGTAAGGCTCCTCCGAGGACGCGAAAAAGAAATGGATTCGTAAGTACCTGGACGAAGGCAATCTGGCGTTGAATGAAATAGAGCTGCCACACCGGCAAGACCCCAATCAGAATGGTCAACGAGCCAAAGGCAATGAGAAAAAAAATATAACGCTTTTGTACTCCGGCGATAAAGGCAATGACAAGGAAAATGGGCACATAGACCGAAGCAGTACCAAGATCAGGCTGTACAAGGATAAACCCCATCGGTACGACAGCCAAAAACATTCCCTTAAGGAAAACAGAGAGCCTTTTCACGCCCTTCTTATTGTTTTCGAAATAGCGGGCAAGCAAGACAATCGTCGATATCTTGGCAAACTCAGAAGGCTGAATACCGAAACCAAAAAAACCGAGCCAGGAGCGGGCTCCGTTAACCGACTTTCCCAAAACAAGTGTAGAAATCAGCAAAAAAATTGAAAAAAAGTATATAACGACGGCCCATATACGAATTATTGAATAGTCGACCATGAGCAGTACAAAAAAAAGTACAATACCAAGAACGGCCCATATAATCTGATAGAGATATTCATTGGAAACAAGTTCGCCACTCGAATTTATGCCGCTGGAATAGATGAAGAGAACCCCCAAAACCATTAAAACAAGCATAGAGATAAAGAGTATCAGATCAAAATTAAAGATATTCCCCGATCTTGCCACTCTAATTCTCCTTCCTGCGATCATTATGAAGCCATCCCCAGTGAAGGGCCTTCAGAGCCTCATCATAGGTCTGATGTGCGAAGATTCCTTGGAAGATGATGTTGGCCGCCCTGACGGCCCACCATTCCCAATCATTGGATGCTTCGACCATGGTCACTACTACCAGCTGGTCTTCAGGCGGAGCACCGTAGGGACCGTTTGCTGCAAACCAAGCATGCCATCGGTCGTCGTAGCCTACCTCGGCTGTTCCTGTCTTACCAGCTACATCAACAGCCTTCGTAGTGATTACAACGGCTGCCGTCCCGTCCGTGATAACCCCCCGCATATTTTCCTGAACCGTTTTGAAGGTCTCTTCGCTGATCGGTGCCGTTTTGTAAATTTCGGGTTCAACGATCCTAACAGTCTCGCCGCTGGTGGGATCTCTTACCTCTTTGAGAAAATGAGGACGATAAATAACGCCTTGATTGACGGTCATTGCCACAGCATTTGCCAACTGAATCGGCGTTACCAAAAGATAACCCTGCCCAATCGAAAGGTTGACCGTATCACCGCCGACCCAGGGACTGTTAAAACGCTGCTGTTTCCACTGGGGAGTGGGAACGAGGCCAGCTATCTCTCCCGGAATATCAATTCCGGAAACTGTACCAAAACCGAACAGCTTGGCATATTCGGAAATGATATCGATCCCCAAATGTCGTAAGCCTAAAGTATAAAAATAGACATCACAACTTTCCTCCAGGGCCTCTTTCAGATTAAGAGGCCCATGACCATGGAGCAGGTGACAGTTGAAATAGCGATCGCCAAGGCGAAAACGTCCTTCGCAGGTTATCGTTTTCTGAGGATCGATGGCATGCTCCTCCAGTGCAGCGGTAGTCATAATAATCTTGAAGGTTGAGCCCGGAGGGTTTGCAGATTGTATTGCCCGATTGAGAAAGGGGTTATGAGGGTCAAGGCTCAATGTTCGAAAAGCCTCGTCAGATGTATCGGTGTAAAAAAGATTCGGATCGAACCAAGGATAGGAAACCATAGCAATAATTTCACCGGTGGCAGGCTTGAGAACAATGGCCGATCCCATCCTGTCGCCGAGGGCCTCTTCACACAGCTTCTGAATGCGCTTATCAACGGTAAGTACGAGGTTTTTGCCATTTTCGGGGGCTTCAAAGCGATCTTCAATACCGCCGATTTGACGTCCCCTGACATCAACCGTAGAAAAGGAACGCCCATCCTTTCCCCGAAGCAATGTATCGTAGCTTTTTTCTATCCCGCTTTTACCGATGACAGAATTGATATTGTATCCCTGATTGTAGAGGACCTGTAGTTCCTCAACGGTGATGTTGCCCACATAACCGAGGATGTGTGAAAGAGAGCCGATGTCATTATAGTTTCGAATCGATTTGCTGTTCCAGGTGACACCGGGAAAGTCCTCAACACGTTCGGCAATTCTGGTGACCGTTGCGAGATCAACTCCACTTTTCACCTCAACAGGCTGAAAGTACTGAGATGCTCGAGCCGGAATCTTTTTTTCAATAGCAGATTCCGGCATGTTCAGTACCCTTCCAAGCCGTTCGAACACGGCATTTCGATTATCCGCCGGAAGCTGAGCAGGAATGATATATACGGCAAAGGAGTCTATGTTTGTCGCAAGCGGATAATCGACATTACGATCAAAAATCTCACCACGTTGGGCCGGTACCGTAAATGAACGCATGGCAACGGCCTTTGCGCGATCTTGATAAAAAATCGTATGAACTACCTGCATGTTGAAAAGATACAGAAGATAGATTAACACGAGTAGGCCGACGATGAATCCCAGTACAAGAACTCTCGACTTGCGGACTGTTGAGTCTTGGGGCCCGGAAAAACCCGTCATCAGAACCCTTCCCGCTGCTTATCGTTCATCAAGCCGGTCACTTTCAGAATCCCAAAAACGAAGGGGGACAGGATCATGTTCATGGCAAGCTCAAGCCAGGATACTGCAGAAAAAGAAGACACCTCACTCGACGCAAGAAAGACGACATCGAGGAGTGCCGATAGCACCATTTTCAAAAGCGATGCAAAAAATAGTAATAATAACGGAAAGAACAATGGATCAAGAAATACCTTTCCTTTAGTCTTACCAAAAAGATAGCCGGTAACAGAATATATCAATCCAAAATATCCAAAGGGAGCAAGGGTAAGCGCATCGAGAAAAATCCCGGCGATAAATCCTAAAAGGACGGCCTTGAAAGAGCCTGTCGAATGGGCCATAAAGACCAACAGGACAAGAACGAAATCGGGACGGACACCAGCCCAGCCTATATTTTTAAAGAAAGTGGTATCGATGAAGATGATTACAAGAAGGATAATTGCATATAAAAAAGATTTTCCCGTTCTCACTGATTGGGCTCCTGCTTCAGAATAAAAACATATTCAAGTCGTGAGAAATCAATAGCCGGCTCAATCTCAATAATCAAGGAGGGCTGCCATTCGGGAGCCTCTATGCCCACTACTCTTCCGATGGGTATTGAGGCAGGATAGATAGAACGCAAACCGCTGGTCACCACCAGATCGCCATAACGAATTTCCTCTTTCGCGCGCTTCTTAACATAACGCATAAAAAGTGCCCCACCCTTTTTGCCATCACCACCGACCAAACCCTCATAACGTCCGGCTGAGAAACGGGCAGCAACAAAGCATTCGTGATCGAAAACGGGAAGGATCATCGCTGTCCTTGACGTGGCCGAAATAACCTTCCCGACCAGCCCCTGGCGGCCATCCTGATAGGCAATCACTGGCATATCAACGGCGACACCACTGCTCATGCCCTTATCGACGGTCATTCCATGAAAAAGGGTTCCGGGATCCATTGCAATAACCCTAGCCGGTACGTGCCGATAGGATAGTTCTCCCGAAAAGCTTAATTGATCCCGTAGACGGTCATTTTCCGCTCGAAGAGAGTCGAGGTCCCGTTGGATAATCTGATAGTGTTCAACCTGATTTTGCAAGGCACGGTAATCTTTTCGCAAATCGCGTAATTCACCAATGGAGTTGACGGTGCCGGAAAAAAAGTTGCCTACAGAGGCAAATAGATATTGGATCGCGGCTGCAGAGCCCCTAACGAGACCCACCGGATTTGTAAAGCGATTCTTCGTTTCAAATCCCATTCCGACGAGACAGATAAAAATAGAAACGGCCAGCAGACACCCTGCCGCATGCGATGAGATAAACTCTTTTGGCTTTTTCATCATGAAAGCCTTTTACCACATCAACTGTTGAGTGTGTTGTAGATCGTTTTGCTTCCGAAGGCATCACGCGTATGCTCAAAATACATGCCTGCACCTTGAGCTACGCAAAGAAGAGGCTCCTCGGCAAGGATAACGGGAACCCCGGTTTCCTTTGCAATCAGTCTGGGGAAGCCCTTTAGAAGAGAACCTCCTCCTGTCATAACAATGCCGCGTTCGACGATATCTGCCGCAAGTTCCGGAGGGGTCTGCCCCAGTGTACGTTTAATCTCTTCAACAACGGCATTGATCGGCTCCTGAAGCGCTTCTCTGACTTCCACGCTATCGATTTCTAGTCTTCTGGGAAGGCCGGTGATGGCATCGGTTCCCTTAATCTCCATTTTTTCAATCTTCTTATCGGCGGTGGCATTGCCAATCGATATCTTGAGATTCTCAGCAGTCTGTTCTCCGATAATCAGATTATGGACATTTCTAACATGCTTGATGATCGACTCGTCAAACTCGTCTCCACCGAGACGAATGGCATTGGTAACAACCATACCACCGAGGCTGATTACAGAGATTTCGGTCGTCCCCCCTCCGATGTCACAAACCATATGGCCGGCAGGTTCAAAAATAGGAATATCGGCACCAATAGCTGCAGCAAGGGACTCCTCGATGACTTTCACTTCACGTGCTCCAGCCTTATAGGCACTTTCTTCCACGGCCCGTCGTTCAACCTCCGTTATGCAGGTGGGAACACCAATTACCATACGGGGTTTTACAAACCAACGACGCGGCAGGATTTTCGAAATGAAATAACGTATCATCTTTTCGGTTGTTTCTAAATCGGCGATAACACCGTCCCGCAATGGACGAATTGCAATAATATCGCCGGGGGTCTTCCAAAGCATTCTCTTTGCTTCTGCTCCCACTGCAACGACCTTTTTTGTCCCCCGTTCAACCGCAACTACGGAGGGCTCACTGATCACAATACCCTTCCCACGTACATATACCAAGGTGTTACATGTTCCAAGATCAATTCCTATATCCGTAGAAAAAGCTCCGGCTAGTTTTTTCATGGCCATCTGAAGTAGTCCTCCATGTTGTTTTAGTAAAGCTTTGTCAGGGCTCCGTAATGTGAAGGGTCAATTTCAAGGGCCCTTCGCCATTCAGCCCGAGCCTTTACCCTATTGTTCTGTTTCTCAAATACTTCGCCAAGATAATAATATGCATCGGCAGATCGCTTATTTGTCTCAAGAATTTTCTCATATTGGCTTTTTGCTTTCTCCAATTCGCCGCGATCCATATATAACGAACCGAGCAAAAATCTACTTTTTTGTTCGATTCCCTCATCTTCGGTAGCTCCTATTGCCTTCAGAAGAAACGCTTCTGCTTCTTTATATAACTCCATCTTATCATAAGTTTGTCCAATCGTCAGGTAAAGTATATCACTTGGTTCTTTTTCCACCGCCTTGAGAAAATAATCAAGACTCTTTTGGTACTGTCCAAGCTCGCCATAGGCTAACCCGACATACTCCAGAGTATCATCACCCTCATAGCCTTCTTCCTCGGATGCCAATAAATTCCGAAGCGCGAGATCTGCATAATAGCGCCCTTTGTGATAATAGGTCTTTCCCAAAACATATTGGATCTGGGCCTTCATGGGAACATCATCAAAAAGTAAGGCCCTTCGTAAATCAGCAATGGCATCGTCAAATACCGGAAGTTGCTCTTCCGGAGTATATTGACCGATTCCATAATAAAAGGAAGCAAAGCCATGATAGATCAAAGCCTCCAATGAGAGCGGGTCTTGATCCAGAACGCGATTAGACCAGGATAGGACCCCTGAATAGTCACCCTGCTTCCATAACTCTTCGGGAAAAACATCCCCCTCTTCACTATTATCTCCAGGCGAAAGAGTTGTCTCATCAACCGAAATATCAAGCGGAAGCTTTTTGGGGATCAGGAAAAAGATAAGACCGGCGCTAACAAGGAGAACCGAGACAATAGTGATGATAATTATTGGTCCCCGTCGCCTTGTTTCCGGCCGATATCCGGTTTGATATCTGCTTTGGGGCAGGATCATGTTTCGCTCCATAAAAAAAAGCAGGCCTGTAAGCCGGGTTCTGTTATAGACGGCCATCTATCTGGGAAGACCGTTACCGATCCTCTCATGCAGCCTACCCGCGGAATCGAGCGGACAACCCTACCGCTGCTTGGCTTTGCTCCGAGTGAGGTTTTCAGTGCCCTTCCCGTTGCCGGAAAGGCGGTGGGCTCTTACCCCGCCGTTTCACCCTTACCCATCCGAACCAAATCGGATTGGCGGTATACTTTCTGTTGCACTATCTGTGACGACGCAAAGATCGCCCCCGGGGGTTACCCGGCACTCTGTCCTGCGGAGCCCGGACTTTCCTCCATTTCCATAAAGAAACGGCGGCCGCCCGGCCTGCTTTCATATAAATGCTGTTTTTATCTTCGAGTTACTCGTCTAACCCGAAATCCTCCAAATTAACAAGATCAGTAAGGCTACCACTATCCTCTTCGGTTACAAAATCACCGGTAGCGATCTCTTCTTCTTCATAAAAAAGAATTCTACTACAATAGGGGCAGAAAAGAATATTTTCGCCCGAACGTACATCGTTCTCGAATTGAGCGGGAAGCATCATATGGCAACCGGTACACACCGAATCTTTTACCGGCACAATACCAAGGCCGGCTTTGCTTCGGATGATTCGTTCAAACTTAAAAAGGATCTCCTCGTCGAGTCCTGGAGAAATTTCCTGTTCCTCTTTCTCCAGTTCACGAAGCAGAATTCGTTTATCTTCACTCTCCAGCTCTATTCGCTCCTGTTCGGCATGAAGTTCCTCTTCCTGCTGACGGATCATCGACTCTTCCTGCTCTAAGGAATAGGAAAGTTCTTCAAGCTCCTTTTCCTGCCTCAGGATTTCCTTTCTCAGATGCTGTTCCTTTTCTGTAGCATCCTTGATCTCTTTGTCCAAAGCCTCGTATTCACGCTGAGTAGAGATCTGATCCATCTGTTTCTCGTATCCTTCCCGCTGGTGTTCTGCATCGTCGAGACGAATCCTCAGGCGTCGTATCTGTTCTTTTGTTTCTTCAACCTGACCGTTTTTTTCTACATAACTTTTTTTCAGCCTGTTGAGTAGCTCGGTCTTGGTATTAAGGACCTTCGGTATATCGCGAATTTCCTGTTCGATCTCAAATTTCTTAGAGAGCACCTCTTGAAGGGATTTGAGCTTCGAAAAAACATCCTGCATCATCGGATAAACTCCTTAGTTATCAATATAATCTTTCAAACGTCGGCTTCGCTTCGGATGACGCAGCCGTCTCAGTGCTTTTGCCTCAATCTGCCGTATACGTTCTCTGGTTACGTTGAAGTAGAGGCCGACCTCTTCCAGCGTAAGAGAGTAGCCGTCGTCAAGTCCAAATCGCATTTTCAAAACTTCCTGCTCTCTGGGGGGCAATGTTTTCATCACCTCCTGCAACTGTTCCTGAAGCAGGGTGAACGCGGTTTGGTTTGCCGGGTTTTCTATATCCTTATCCTCGATAAAATCACCGAGGAGGGAATCCTCTTCTTCCCCAATCGGGGTTTCCAAAGAGATCGGTTCTCGGGCAACGTTCTTGACAGACTTTACCCGGAGGACCGTCCAGCCCAAACGCTCGGCAACCTCCTCGTCGGTAGGATCGCGTCCCAGAATCTGCATAAGCTGTCTCGATTCCCGAACCACCTTATTAATTTGTTCAATCATGTGAACGGGGACTCGAATAGTCCGTGCTTGGTCGGAAATAGATCGGGTAATTGCTTGCCTGATCCACCAGGTTGCATAGGTAGAAAACTTAAAACCCTTACTATATTCAAATTTCTCAACGGCCTTTATCAGGCCGATATTTCCTTCCTGAACAAGGTCAAAGAAATGAAGTCCACGATTGGTATATTTCTTTGCGATACTTACAACAAGGCGCAGGTTTGCCTGAATCAGGCGGTCTTTGGCATTTTTCATCATAACCTGGCCGTGGCTGATTTCCTTAGATCGCTCAAGAATGGAATCGATGGCATCCTCGAACTCTAGTTCGATGGATTGAAGATGCTTCTCATTCACCTGGATCTGGCGAATCTTTTCTTTGATCTGATCGGAGGAAAGTTGAAGCTCCTCTTCAATCTTCCTGCGTCGCTCAGGGATCGCAAGGCCACGTCCCATGTTTCTTAGCTCTTTCGAAGAGGTAACACCAAGACGCCGTTCTATCCGATCCTGCTCCCGTTGATAGTGCAGGATTCTTTTTGCCGTATCACTGAACTTTTCGGAGAAACCGACAATTTCTTCCTGATGGATGTCAAGCTCCTCAATAAGGGAAAAGAGTTCGTGCCGCTTTTTGTCGAGTCTTTGATCGGTGAGGACATCGCCTCCTGTGGCAATAACCTTTCGCTTCAATTCCATATAGTTCCTCAGCTGAGGCCCAATTTTTTTGAAGCCATCCCGATAAAACTGATTGAGACGTCGACGTTCGGTGAGAATTTCCGAAATTTCTTTCTTCGAGAGATCAAGCTCCCGAGGATCGGTCTTCGAAAAGGTCTTTTCCATTAAGTCAAAGAGCTGAGGAATAATCATACCGGATTCTTTTACGACCCGTTTGATGATCGCTTCCCCATGCTCCATTTGTTTGGAAAGTTCAACCTCCTGTTCGGCAGTAAGCAGACTCTCCTTCCCAATTTCCCGAAGATAAAGCCTAATGGGATCGTCGACAGCAGAAGCATCCTTATCGTTATAGACTACCCGTCTGGTACGATCAGGTGACCGTTTCAAGGGGATATCTTCAAGGGACGTATCACCCTTCTCCTCCATATCTCCGTCACTGTCATCGTCATCGTCATCATCAAGATCGACAAAATCATCATCAAGATCTCCCTCGTCATCAGGCATATCATCATTTTTATCCTGCTCATCATCAAGGCTAATGTTATGCTCCTCCAACAACGCAATGACCTCTTCGATTTTTTCGGAATTCACAATCGAATCCGGAAGAAAATCATTTACTTCATCATATGTAATTCGCTTTTTTTCTTTGGCATATTCCAACAACTTTGCTACTGATTTGTCAGCTTGCAATTCTGTCATTCCTTCTCACCCTTGCCTTTTTTCAGTTCCTGATCAAGATAGATTTTTTCTCCAACCAGTTCCCGAATTTCTCCGATCGGTATACCTTTTCGTTCCGATTCGCGGATTTCCGCTTCCACCCTTCGTCTTCGCTCCTCAAGCCTTTGTAACCGTATGGCCCTGACCCCGTCATGGATGATGGATTCTCCATTGACGGAAAACTCATTGCCGGAAATCTTCTCGTAGACGAGGTTCTTCAGCTCCTGCCGATCGAGTCGCTGAATCAACGACTCCAAACTTTCCTCGCCGTTTCTGTACGCTTCTTCAAGCGCAATATAGATTTCCCGTGCAAAGGAATCTTCCAGGTCATCAACTCCAATCGTGCTTCTTACGTAAGCAAAGGAAGCCCTGTTTACAATAACTGCCAGCATTAAAAAGAGCTCGGAGCCAATCTTTATGATGCCGCTCTCAGCAGCGACATGCTCCTCTCTTTTATCATTTCCTCGCTCCATCTCCTTTCGGCTACCGATCTTTTCCAAATCGGCAAGAATGGAAGAGGCATCAATTCGAAGAGTATCAGACAGATATCGTACACAGCCTTCCCGTTTGACCGTAGAATCAATTGTAGTAATATACGGCGCTACCGCAGCAACGACCTCCCTTTCCCCGCCGGGTCGGCGGGCCGATTTTTCCTTAAGCGCACTTTTCACTAAATACTCAAAGCTATTTATAGAATATTTCATTGATTTTATCAATGAGTCCTGCCCCTCTTTTTTCAGCATATCGGCAGGATCAAGCCCTCCCGGCAACTCGACAACCGAACCTTCGAGTCCCGCAGTTTCAATGACCGGTATGCTTTTCCGTGCCGCCGCTATCCCCGCCGAATCACCGTCAAAAAGCAATACCACCTCATTTACATAACGCTTCAGAAGCCTCCCCTGTTCGGCGGTAAAAGCTGTTCCCAGGGGGGCAACAGCACCTCCTGCACCGGATTGATACATGGCAAGCACATCAAAATACCCCTCAACAACATAGGCGCGCTTTTTCTGCCGTATTACCGGCAGGACCTTTGAAAGACCGAAGAGAATCTCCCGCTTTTTATACAATGCCGTTTCAGGGCTATTAATGTATTTGGGTTCTCCTGAGCCCAGTTTCCGTCCTCCAAATGCAACAGCCTTGCCTCTATGGTTGTATATCGGAAACATGAGACGATCGCTAAAGAGGGATACATCGGGGTATTTCGAAGAAAAAAGTCCCGACTCGGCAAGGAAATTCTTTGAATAGTTTTTTGCCGACAAAAAGCGATAAAGCCAGCGTCTATCCGCAGGGATATATCCAAGCTCAAAGGCCTCAATCGTTTGACGTTCAATGCCGCGCTCTTGGAGATACGTTCGTGCGTTCCGCCCTTTCTCTGATTCCATAAGAAAATAGTGAAAGGTCTTCACCAGCCTTGCATAGAGTTGCTCAAGAGCATCTGATTTTTTATCGGGAACAAATCCCTGATCAGTATCCGGCAGGGAAACCCCCGCTTTCTCAGCAAGCCGCCGTACGGCCTCGACAAAGCTGATTCCTTCCATCTCCATAACAAAGGTAAATATGGAACCACCTTTATGGCAACCAAAACAATAGAAAAGATTCTCATCTTCAGTTACGGAAAACGAGGGGGTCTTTTCACCATGGAAGGGGCAAAGCCCCCAATAACGCGAGCCCTTTTTCTCAAGGGTTAGGTAATCGGAGACAACATCAACGATACTGAGATTCCGGTTGATTTCTTGGAGGATCGTTTCAGGAATCCGCAATGTTTACCGTCCCTTTATATACAATTGATAGGCTCGGTCATGATCACCGTAGTTTTTGGAAAATACGTGCTCACCGGTCTGTGGGTTCTTTAAAACAAAGAAGAGATAATCGCTCTTTTCCGGCTGAAAGGCGGCTTTCAAGGCCGTCAACCCTGGATTGCAAATAGGTCCGGGCGGAAGCCCCTTATGAAGATACGTATTGTAGGGAGAGTCTACCTCAAGATCCCTGAAGGTGATTCGTTCGGGATGAGGCCTACCCTGCTCCTCGGTCAATACATACACGACAGTTGCACAACTTTGAAGCGGCATATTGGTTGCAAGCCGATTCCAGAAAACAGAAGCGATAAGAGGCGCCTCTTCGGCTCGACGGTATTCCCGTTCCACGACCGATGCGAGAATAACCCGTTGATAGAGTTCTTCGGGCTTAAGGCTTTTATAATCCGGCTCAAACCGTTCCAATTCGGCAAAAAACGAATCAACCAGATGCTCGACAACCTGCTTAGCGGGATAATCCTTCTGAAAAAGATAGGTGTCGGGAAACAAAAACCCTTCGGCTCCTTTATTCCCCCATTCGACAGGAAATGCATCCTCGGCAGGCTTGTAGTGCGAGACGGCATCAAGAAAGGCTTCTTTATCGACAACTCCAGCCTCTGCAAGAATATCGCCGATCTCCCTGGCTCCAAACCCCTCGGGAATCGTTACCTTAAAAAGCCGCTGTTTTCCCTCCACCAAAAGGTCGTGTACCTCAAGAGCGGTAAGTCCCGGAGCTATAGTATAGAGCCCGCGCTTGATCTTCGATTCGGTTCCCTGCCATTTTGCCAAAGCAAGGAAGAAATAACGGCTGCGTATTGCTCCCATCTCCTTTAAGCGACCGGCAACCGACGAAAGGGTATCTCCTGCCTCAATGGCAAGCAATCGGTCCGAATCGGAAGGGGTTTCGCTATGTTCGCTATATGCAGGAGCGCTGTTCAACCACGAGAGAGCGGCCGCCACCACAAGGACGGCGGCCGCAAGACAGACAAAGATGATAAGAATGATTTTCGCAGCACGCCTCATCGTTATCGCTTCTTCTCCAGAATAAACTCGACCCGCCTATTCTTCCAGCGATTCTCGATATCGCTATGCGGGACAAGCGGCTTTGTTCCGCCTACTCCCACGGCATCCAGCCTGTTACGATCGATGCCACGCTCAACAAGGGCCTCGACAACCTTTTCGGCACGGGCCTGGGAAAGGGGCATGAGTTCCGTCTGTTCCTCCCTCTCGGCCTTCACCGGGTCGGCCCAGTTGATGAGAGCGGCATGTCCTTCAACCATAATCTGGTAGCTGCGATACTTCTGTAAGATTTCCGCAAGGCGGTCGAGAACGTATCGGTTACGTTCCGCGACTTCCTGATCATCTTCGACAAATTCCGCCTTGTTCGGCTGAAAGATGATACTTGCGATTTTAATCTTCAATAAATTTCCCTCCCGTACAACCAGAACATCTACGGGAATCCTGCCGTCGGTGCTGCTTCTGTTTCCGAGCACGTCGGTAGCCGAAAAACGATAGGGATAATCCATTGCAGCATACACCAACTCGCCAGCGTCCGACTTACCGTCCCAGATGATCTGATCTGCAGGGTCGCCGCTTCCACCGTACTCTTTGAACACCTTGCCCTCGGGATCATAGATGGTCAGGGTCCAGGAATCTATCTCGCTTCTATCCTTTACATCGAGATGCATGGTCAATTCGTCATCCACCCCATCGTTATCCGGCGAAAAGGGAACGGGATTTATATCGACTGCAATCTCAGGAGCACTTCTGTCAAGAAGGAAGGGAGAACTCTCGGCAATGGGCCGATTTCCCTTTTCATAGCTAACGGTAAATCTTGCCCGGTAACTTCCCTCGATATAGTTTCCGCTTTCGTTTTTTCCATCCCAGACAATCTTTGTCGGAATCTGTCTTTCGCCCGAGAAGCGGCGTTCAACAGTTCCGTTCTCACGAACAAGTTCTACGCTCCAGCCTGATATTCCATTCTTATTGTTTACGATGGTAGTCAGGCCTATATCTTCGAACTTTCCGTCGCCATTAGGGCTCAAGGCCCCGGCATCGGCGGTGACGAAAACGGAAGTGGGTGTTGTATCGGCAATGAGCCCATCGATCGTCGTCTCAAAATGGTTACCGGCCCTATCCGTGCTGGATAGACGATAGCGGTAGCTACCATCGGGAACCTTATTTCCTGCTTCTCCCGTGCCGTCCCAGCTAAAATCGCTGAGATTACCCTTCCAGAAGGCTCGCTTTATCGATTCGCCGGCAGCATTGAGGATTTCTCCGCTCCATAACGTTTCTTTGTTTCCTTCCTGGCGTATCACTACGGTATCTTTTCTTCCATCGCCGTCGGGACTGAAAAGCTTCCAATCGGTACCGATCGTTGCCGCAGGATAGATGGTGTCAAGCTCGAAAGATCGGGTTGTAGTCTGAGGACTGTAGCCGCTGTCATAAACAACCAGGAGTTCGGCACGGTACATGCCGTCTTTAGCAACACGCCGATCATTATCACGTCCATCCCAGAATAAACTTTCGGGAAGAGAACCTGATCCCTCTATGGTTCGGATAGCCTTATCATCCGTATCCTTTATCGTGACTACATAATGATCGATTCCTTCACTACGTTGTAGTTTGGGGATAAGCCCCATACGCTCCTTTACCCCGTCGCCATTCGGGCTAAAGGCTTCTGCTTCGGCAGTGAAAATGACCTCGGTTTTGCTGGTGTCAATGGAGAATGTGCGCTCGCGGGAATGTCCGGTATTACCGGCACGATCCGTTGCCGAAAGAATATAGCGATAAAGACCGTCGGGAACGAGCCTTCCATCGTTATCCGTCCCGTCCCAGACAAGTTCGGCCGGAGCGCTTTCAATCCAGGTGAAATTTCTAACGGTTTGGTCTCCGTCTCCATCCACCCGAGATATAACTCCTTCCCACCGCTGTTCAAGGGATGTCTCCTGATACAGGGTAATCGTATCCTTGTTTCCGTCGCCGTCAGGACTTAAGACAGAATCGGAAGTACGGACCATGGCACTGGGGGGTGCCACATCAATAGTAAAGACGGGAGAGATGGCGGATGGAAAATTTCCATTTCTATAGAGCACTTGAAGTTCCGCTTTATAGGATCCTTCCTCGAGAATAAAGCCGGTATCGTCTTTTCCGTCGAAGGCGATTACTCCTGGAGCAGACTCCACCCCCTTGTACGTGCGAACGGCGGCCCCGTTTTGCTCCGCTACGGTCAAACTCCAATGCTCAATGCCCCGTACCACGGGGATCTCCGGAGTAAGGAGAAGGGTGTCATAGACGCCATCGCCATTCGGAGAAAAATGGGAACGTTCAATCGAAAGTGATATGGGTGTCGGCTCCGTATTTATGATAATATTGGATATTCTGGCTTCACTACTGTTACCGGCACGATCCGTTGCGGATATCCGATAGCTGTAGACTCCGTCGGGAAGGAGAATTCCCTCGTCATCGGTACCGTCCCAAACAAAGCTTTCAGGGCTGCTCCATGGCCAGTGTACCTGGCGTCTTACCGTTGAGGAGGCGTCCAGGATTTCTGCGTTCCACACCTCTTCATAGGAGCCTGTCTGTTCAAACATAATGGTATCTTTGTTGCCGTCGTCATTTGGACTGAAGATGAGATTGTCTCCGCTCGGCTGGTCAAGATGTATCTCAGGCGGGGTATTATCGACTACGATTCGATAGGCATCGGTTCTGCTCATGTTTCCATTATCATCGTAGGCCTGTATATAAAAGGAGTAAAGGCCGTCGGAAACAACGGCCCCGTTTTTGTCGGTTCCGTCCCAGCGAATCCTGTCCGGAATATTGATTCCAGACTTTACGGAAAGAAGCCGATCAAAAAAACCACGAAATCCCTGGTTCTCAATACGCTTTTCTTTGTTTTCGATCATGCGTACCACAGAACCGGCTTCGTCCTCAATTACAAATTGATAGCGCATGACATAACGACTATCCGTGATCTTCACAGGAACCGAAATGTCATCTTTTACACCATCGTTATTGGGACTTAGATAGGCAACAACATCTTCTATCGCATCAAGATGTTTTTCACTCTCTTTGGGAGACTGCTTAGAAGCATCATCTTGTTGAACCGACCGAGGAACGGACTGATATTTTCCGCTGGCTTTTACCTTGCCCTTAACAAGGGGCGTAGCAACATTACCGCTTTCCTTCGGGGATTTACCACCATCCTTCGGAATGATTTTATCTTCATCCGGATTGGAGTCTGTCGCCTGACCCTCATTACTGCTTCCGTCCTGGACAATACCGTCGATATCGATATCAATCTCGGGAGGTTTTTTATCGATCACTCCAAGGGGGATATTGACGCCGCCGCCGATGGCCCAGACATCTTCTATAACCGGAGCGACGGTAAAGGAGGGCCTAACCTCACTTTGATCCCAACCTCGTTCGGACAAACCAAGAAAATCAGTTTTGTCGGAAAAGTCGGTGGTAAAATTGAACACAATGCCGACAGAGGGGATCATCTGGGCGGTATCACCGTCGGATAGCTGATTGAAATCCATCCGGGTCCCTGCATGTATGGTAAGCACCTGGCCAATGTTGAATTCACCGCCGAGGGCCAACCTCGTATTGGAAAAACCGGGAAAGCCCAGTTCCGTATTAAGTGCAAATCCGAAAGAGTCGCCCTGATATAACAGCGCCCTTGCTCCGACGAGAGGAGTAAAGGGATCGGGGTAACTATCATCGTCGATACTGGTGTATCCGATGTTTTTCAGTGCCCCTCCCCAGCGAAGGTCTTTGATAAAACCGCGGCTGCCAAGTTCCTGGATCAATCCGAGATCCATAACCGTGGAAAAGCCTCCCGATCCGCTCAAGCCGAATCCGAGGCCGATTCCAGTGGAAATCCCGGGATACAACTCCTTGGCGAAGGAGCCCTTCAACGTAAGATCGGTGTCGGCTTTATAGCCGGGAAAATCACTATCAAGGAAGTGTGATGAAAATGAGAAGACACCCAACTTCGTCGGCAGGGTGGCCCCGAGATTGACAGCATTTCCCTGAAGGCCGGAAACTCCATCGTCGGAGCCGGCAATTGCAAGGTAACTAAGGTCAAGGGTTACTCGTTGTGTCAACGCCGAAGCCGCGGGATTGACCGCATCGGCTTGAGGAGAAGTATACGAGGTTACAAAACTCCCCAAGGCCGCATATTCTGGTGAATACAATTCTTCACTTTTGTCCGGGCTCTCTGCCCAGAGACTGACGGAAACTGCGACAAATAAGAAGAGTAATATTATCTTTTTTTTCACGATACCTATCCTTTTCATACGGAAAAATTACCCCTTTGACGAAAGAACATCAATATTTTTCTCATAAAGATACTCTATCTGCTCCATTTCTTCGATCGATAAGCGCTGATACAGGTATGTCTCGATCCGCTGCATCAAATCCGCCAGAGGCTCGTCTCCCTCCGGTTCGTGATGTTTCAGAAGCAAATAGACCCCAATAAGCTCATTTCCATGCAAGGCAATCATAGCTCAACCACCAAATCTTCCGTTGCAAGATCAATTTTGATCTTTTTGTTCTTCAGATGAGAGCGATACCAATCCGCCGACTGCTGCATGGCATAGAGCTTTCGGTCGTCATATTCAGGTTCGTGATGAAATAACACCAAGTGTCGGATCTTCCAAGCCGAAGCGAAGTCGACGGCAAGGCTATAAGAAGAGTGTCCCCAATTATATTTTTCGATAGCCTCACCCAAAGTGTATTGGCTATCCATGATCACAAGATCGGCACCTTCAAAATAGGCACGATTTGCATCGTTTTTCTGAAAATCGGCCTCGGAGAGCTCGGTATCGGTCGAGAAAATTGCTTTTTTCCCCCTCTCTTCGACGCGATAACTGACTGATTCACCGGGATGACGCATCTTTTTCCAGCGTACAGACGCATCACCGATACGCAAGGGGGTATTATCGATTGTATGGAAATGGAGCTCTGCTGCAGCCGCATCCAAGCCTATGGGAAAATAGGGATCACGCATCTGTCCTTCAATAATCTCGCGAAGGTCCTCCCGAGGGCTGTAAAAATGGAGAACAGCACGCCTGTCATAGAGCTTGGAAAAAAAAGGAAGCCCTTGAAGGTGATCCCAGTGAAAATGAGAAAAAAAGATATGAAATGTATCGATATGCTCCTGTTCTTTCAGCAGCATGGAAGAAAATTGTTGCATACCGGAGCCTGCATCGAAGAGTATGACATCATTCCCAGATGTTCTGACTTCAACGCAGGTCGTGTTCCCGCCAACGGTTCCAAAAAGCGATGCAGGAAGCCTTCCAAGAAAGCGTTCTCTACTTAGCTGAGAGTTAAGATCTTCCGGCCGCGCCCTTTGGAGCACCGCAGCAATTTTGGTTCGTACTTGTTCGGACGTCAGCGGCCGCGGAAGCGAACCTCGGACCCCCCAGAAGCGAATTTTCATAATCAGCGTCCCTCTTCGTCATCACTGCCGACCCCACGGAGCCAGGAAAGATCGTCTTTATCCATATCGATAAAACGTTCCTTCCGCCGCTGGAAAAGCCATTGTTCGATTATTTCTCGTGAGTGAAGTTCTCCCCTGTCAATCCCAGGGCAGTCGGCAGTCAAAGCTCTCCACGTATCGATTGACTCAAGATGGGGAGCCCAAAAGGGATAACTGCGGCATTGCAAGGGTCTTGCCTCGTAGGCGATACAGCCGTCCTCTCCCCAGAGGATACAGTCGTAATTATCTTTTTCCTGTAAACTAAGTCGCTTGACAAGTCCGAGATCAACAGTTCTGCAAAACCGATCAAGAAACAATGAAACCGGCATACGGAAATGCAGAATCAAGCGATCAAGATCTTCGTATGACAGAAAAACAAAGCCGGGTTCATGCCTGCAACAACGAGAACAACGAGTGCAGGTAAATCGTAATCCCTTTTCGTAAAAGGTGGTATTCATACTTCCCTATAAAATTACGCCGGATTGATACGAAAAACAAGCATTTATAACTCGACTTTGTACATCCGAAAAAAAAGGCCTTCCGAAAAACGGAAGGCCTTTGGGGAGAGAAGGATTCGAACCTTCGAAGGCGTAGCCAACAGATTTACAGTCTGCCCCCTTTGACCGCTCGGGAACCTCCCCATTGCTACTATAACGCAGCAGAATCTAACACAAGGTTAGATCTTTTGTCAAGCCACCTGTCAGATTCGAACTGACGACCCCGAGATTACAAGTCACGTGCTCTGGCCAGCTGAGCTAAGGTGGCATCAAATATATCAAAATACTCCATTTATACCTAATATTACCATCTAAAACCAAGGTTTTTACGGCAATTTCGGCTTGTTTGGGAGCATTCCACCCACAATAAGATACACAAAATCTTAACGGTAGTTAATCTTTACGTCGATTTCCTACACATAAAATCGCCGCCATTTAGCAGCGAAACCATTGAAGCGGAATATAGCGAAAACTGAGGAAATGGTCAAGGGAGCTAAAGGTAATTCAAAACAGAGCCTGCAGCACATTCATTATAATAGAGAGGACCAGTGCAGAGCCCCCGGCTTTAAGGGCCGTCTGCTGCCGCTGATTTCGCAGAGAAGCTACGCCACTGGAGATTAGCGAGACAAAGGCCAGTCCTTTGACCGTAGCATATAAGCTTTAGTTAGATGCTGTCCCCAAATGTTCCAGTCCTAAGATTTGCATACTTTCGATTATGTCAACATAATCAGGTTTCTCATCTCCGATGATGAAAGCAGAAATGAAAAGGATATCATTTGTTTCTTCGATTATTTCAAGATATGTGTAGACCTTCAGTACGACTTCTGCTGAATTATTTTGATATTCGTGCATCGATGCGATGCCGTTTCGACCCCAAATAGGATTGTTTATACTACCTCCGCTCACTTTGCAATCTTGAAATTCCGGAATACTCGATGCTTTCTGAAGATCGTTTAGTGCAACCATTCTATATAGCTGCGCTGGCTCGATGTCATTTCGAAAATCGGTAAGAGTTATCAACAGAGTACGTTTAGTGTCATTGCTAAATAATTGTAATTGGTCTACGCCTTCGGGTGCATTGGGATTACTTGAGTACTGCCAGTGATCCGGAATAATTAAAGAGAGGCGATTGAACTCAACTGATTCTTGACATGAAATAGACTGGAGTGAAATCATAAAAAAGAGAAAGACGAAATATTTCTTAAAGCTGTTGTTTCCAAACATGTTTTTACCTCATCGTTTTGCATTTGGGTATTGCACCTAACTTCTTTTAGTAACACGAAATTCATGTAGATAATATTTCTTTATTAGAGAGAATACCACGGAAATGAAGTTAAATGCTATCAGGATATACCAGATTCTCAGAATAAGGCCTGCAGCACATTTACGATAATAGAGGCGGCCAGGACAGAGCCCCCGGCTTTAAGGGCGATGACGTACAATATCTTGCGCAAATTCTAATTTTGATAAAAAGAAAGTCCTCAATCTGACGATTGATTAAGTACGACCAAAACCAAGTCAGAAAGAGGACTATATGAACAGTAAGATTATCGAGATAAATGAGGAAGAAGTCAAAAACCATTTAGGGAATTTTGTTAGAGAAACGGTAGAGGAAACATTGAATGCCATGCTGGAAGCTGAAGCCGAGCAATT
>NZ_KB899422.1 GCF_000378205.1 Sediminispirochaeta bajacaliforniensis DSM 16054
AATTATCACCATCTGCATTCAGCGCTCGGATACATCACCCCCAATGAGAAAAGAACCGGCAAGGATTCCGAGCTGTTCAAGCGGAGAAACGCCACGATGGAAGCTGCTCGAAACTCTCATGCTGAACGATGGGGAAAGCGATCCGTCAGGAAGTGGACGCCATCTAATGTGGTGGTTCTGAATCCTGGTAAAAACTATGAAGGACAATCCTCTACCGAAGGTAAAAAATCTTCACAAAATATTTCAAAGAGCGCGTAATCTATGTTGACATAAAGCGCGAATAACTAAGTTTGCTGTGTGGCTGATGGAGTTAGGGATCCAGCCAGTGTATCGTGATCCAGCACCACCGCAACAGAATGGTCGTCATGAACGGATACATCGAGAATTGAAAGCAGCGGCCTGTAATCGGGCAGGAAAGAACCTGCAGGCACAACAAAGGAAGATGAATGAGTTTATGAGAGAATACAAACAAGGATATAGGTCTTGAAGAGATTATGAACAGCTTGCCAAGAAGCACCGAAAGTCACTAAACAAGCTCGCCAAGTAATATGAATTTTCGCTTTCTGACACTCGAGGAAGTGCAAGAGATTCATAGAAGTGAGATTGCAGCAGCTGTTTGTGTTTCTGGGGTCAGAGATATAGATAGACTAAAGTCTGCCATTGGAGCAGCACAAGCTACATTTGATGGCAAGCTCTTAATGGGTACGTTTGACTCGACGTACGTTAAATTGCACAATATATTGTACTTATGGATGTGATTAATTATACAGATTTACGAAGGAATTTGAAGGCTCGGATGGATAAAGTTTATCATGATCACGCGCCCCTAATAGTTACCCGTAAAGATAATGAAAATGTAGTACTGATTTCTTTAGAGGATTATAATAGTTTAACAGAAACACAGTACTTGCTTTCTTCAAAAAATAATGCTGAACATTTGGCGAAATCATTACACTCAGCCCGCGAAGGAAAAAGCTTTTCGAAAGAGCTGATTGAAGAATGAATTGGCTATTCACACCCGAATCATGGGAAGATTATCTTTATTGGCAAAAAAATGATAAAAAGTTGTTACGTCGAATAAATGAATTAATAAAGGATATCCAAAGAAATCCTTTTGAAGGGATGGGTAAAACCGAGCCTTTGAAATATCAGCTTCAGGGTTGTTGGTCCCGGAGAATAGATCAAGCGCATAGATTAATTTACGAAATGGAAAACGAATTGATAAAGATAATTGCTTGTCGTTTTCACTATTAGAAGAGGTTAAGTCATAACAGCAGAAGCTATGTGAAATAAATAACAAAAGAAAGGCATGAAATGAGTAAAATACTTTTCAGAGAAGCAAGACATGATGACCTCGACAATATATGGCGGATGATCTGTGAGTTAGAGAACTATGAATTGAATAGATCAACTTTTTCTAAGTTATTCTCCAGCAATATTGAAAATTCTAATGTATTTTATTTAGTTGCTGAAGATGAAAATGTTGTCATTGGTTTTGCAAGTTTGCATATACAGCAGCTACTTCATCACAATGGAAAAGTTGGTGAGATTCAGGAATTGTATATTAACAACAATAAACGCGGTAAAGGCTACGGCGGATTAATTCTTGATACTTTGAAAGGAATTGCACATGAAAAGGGTTGCATATTACTTGAAGTGTCATGCAATGTCAAAAGGAAGAAAACACACTCATTCTATGAAAAAGAAGGAATGGTGAAATCTCATTATAAGTTTACATATAAGTTATAACGGAAGATGAATACGAAAACATAGAATCTTATCCAGGAGCTAATTGACTCGTAAGATTGGGGTGAATAAAAATGGAACACTATACTATAGTAAACGAAAATACACATCTGTTTCCGGTGGTGATTGAGATACCCCACAGCGGCACCTTTGTCCCCGAAGACATTCGTAACAGTTTTCTTGATAATGCATGTCTCTCAAATACAGATTGGTTTTTACCCGAGCTGTACGACTTTCTTCCCGCAATGGGCTGCACGGCTATCATCAACCAGCTGAGCCGTTATGTGGTGGACATGAATCGGCCGGCCTCGAGTGCAAAAACGGGTGATTACCGTAAAACCGTGGTCTATCAGGAAAATACCCAAGGCAGTCCCTTATACCCTTCGCCGCTGGATGAAAATGAAATTAGCCGCCGGGTAAGCCAATTTTATGATCCTTACCATCAGGCGCTTGAAAAGCTGCTATGCAAAAAATTAAAGGTGTATCCGACGGTTCTCCTTTTGGACCTGCACAGCTTCTTCCTTAATTTTGCTGATGGCGGCAGCCAGGATGTTTATCTATCCAACCGACGTGGCTTTACGTCCTCTAAACAGACATTGCATGGACTGCATGAAAGCCTTTCAGCACAAGGCTACAGTGTGATAGATAATGCAAACTTGGGAGGATATATTATTAACCACTACCGTGAGCTTTTTGGTGAGCGGATCGAGAGCGTGATGATGGAGCTGCGCTATACAAAATATATTGCAGACCGCTATTTTGGAGAAGAAGAATTAACAGATAAAAACGAAATACTTTTCCAGTCGGCAAAGCAGAAACTCAAGGAAGCGTTTATACGATTACCCTATTTTCAGGGATAAATACGAAATAGCAAAGATTTTTTGACAATGTATGTCCACTGGCCTTTCTCATATGCTATCGCTTTTCCAAATGGGCGTCTCAAGTTTCTTGCTGGATTTTATGATCCACTGACCATAAAATCAAATTTACTCAAAAAATTTTCCTTTATAAAAATTCTCATTTCCGAGTTTCTTTGCACTCATCCTAAACATAACGCAACCGTCCGGGCATACAATTTCCTTGCTATATTTACTATTTCCACCGATGTTCTCTAAATCTCCACCACTTCTAACCGCCTCCATGATTGGAAACATCATCATCATTACTTTGGAGCAAATACCCTGCCCATCCTGATTTACAGGACAGCCATACGTACACGTATACGTATCTCCGATTTCCTCACCGTTTCGGCAATACCTTTCTGTGTGCTCACTTCGAAGAAAGCCTGTTACCTTGATCTCCCATTCATACTCCTCATCATACCATTTTTTCATGATCAGCCTCCGAAATACCATTTTATGTACTTTGAGAAAGAACCTCAAGCAGCGTATTATTCTGCTTCTTCCTTCATGTCCTCACATTCAGATTAATCGAGGCATTCATATAGGCGTAACGCTATTTTATCTGGTATGGCAGGACGGACAACAGTAGGAGCAACCATCAACGTTGGTATATATAGTCCTTGCCTTTTTTAGCGCATCATGGCAGCTCGAGTATTCTCCAATATACGTCCGATTTTCCGGTAGATGCATACAGTTTTGTGTATGAACTTCATGTTCGCCTGTGGGTTGAGCATTGTCATTTACATAATACTTTGACATAACTTACTCCTTTCTAATGTGGTTAAATATCGACACGTTGAATAAAATCCACTCAAGCTTTGATGTACATATTCCAATGAGATTTTACTCGTATAAGGCTCAGGTCACAATCTTTTTTTGTCATTTCTCGCTAATTGATGTTTTACAATAAATTCGTAGGTACTTGCAGGAACCAAAGGAAGAATGGCCTGAATGTTTCCGGCATGTATGTATTTCCTGACTAATGAGGCACTTATAGGTTTTCCGTTACAATGCTTCCGTTCGATTTCTATTACTTCGACTCCGGCCTTTTTCAAAGTTCGTTGTAATGCTGCATTATAGGCGTTTGTTACATGCGAGTAAGGTTCTGTTCCGAGGTATCTTTTCGAAATCCCGAGTGCCGGTACAAAAAAACGCATAAAGAGTGCAATGTCAAGTTTGCAATTAATCTGTTCGGCTTTGTCTATGTCGTCGAGAAAATAGCTGGGGAAGGTTGCAGGAGAAACCAAGTAGTCTTCCGTCTTATGAACCATGACATTGCGTAAAGAAGAAACACCTTCTTTCACCATTTCATATCGGTCTTTAGCACTGAATAAAGACTTCTCACTGGATACAACAAAGAGATGTACCAACGAGCACTCCTTACTTGCGCGTTCGATGAGGTATCGATGCCCATTGGTAAAGGGATTGCAATTCACCACTATTGAACCAACGGCACCCTCACATATTGCGCGTTCTTTTATAAACCGTTCGGTCGCACTTCGTAGAAAGTCAACATAGTCTTGTAATCCCTGCTTTCTGTTTTCCATAAACAGAACATCATCCGTCTGAAGTATGGGATAAAATCCGATATCGGCAAATACAGCCATATTCTTCGGGTTTGTAAATAAAAATAGATGTTCTTGCCCATTGGTATATGCATATGTGACCAGTTTACTAACGATATGCGATGCAATACCGTACTGTCGATACGAAGGATGTACTGCAAGATACTTAATGACATTCCCATCCACAGCTCCTGTCCCGATAATCAGACTGTGCGACAACAGGCAGATCATGAATTCCGCTGGCCCCTCATAATGAAGGCCGTTTTTATTTAGGAAATCCGACACTCTGCTTTCCCAATGAGGAGAAGCAAGGTAGCCGGAGAATTCCGTCATGTCGGCTATATCATTCGTATCCATAGAAACCCCATCATGGTCTATCGTAAAGAAGCAGTTTTGCCAGGAAAATCGTCAGGGCCAGCAGATCGGCACACCCACCACAGCTGATGTGTCGAGCAATGCAATATGCGTCAAGGCTTTGCACCGATTTCATGCCCTCCTGAGTAAAACAGCCTCCTATTGCAAGAATATCCTTCGCCATTGCATGTATCAATTCCAAGGTATTTCGATCCTGTCTCGCAAGAACATTGGAATCGTCTACCACTGCCATAAGATGTAAAAGCACTTGGACATTACAGAGATTTTGCTGATACCCCCGTGCCATGTAGGATACCATAAGAGGAAGAGCAACCTTCCTTACCGAGGGAAAACCTGTCATTGCTTCTCCCCGAACACCTTTCGAGCCGTCCTTCATATATACATTTTCACCATGGGTTCGGGGACATAGCGTTTTAAGTTCTAGTAATTCCGATTGAAGTATATGTTGCGTCATATCGATGCATGTTGAAAAGATGTGTGCGATATCGAAGTGTCTCCATTGTGCATGGACATATGCAGAGGCCGCAGACATGATGCCTAAAGAAAAGATTGCTCCCCGATGTGTATTGACCGAATTTGTGACCGATAACATGGCCTTTTCTGCCTCAATGCCGATAGGACGAATCGCCAGAAACAAATCTTCCAGGTTCCGGCGCCAATGATACCCGATGCTTACCATTTCCGTGAAATAGGGACTAAGGGCATTTGCACTGCGAACAAAGCACGCATAGTCCATGTCGGAATGCGAGCCGGAATTGTGTTGGTCAACCAATCCCGGTTTAGGGGTTGCCGATACTTCTTCTATAAGCGCTGCATGCGCGCTATACCCAATATATGAAATGATGTGCGACTTACTTGCTACCGGCGTTAAAGTCCCTGCTTGTCTCATTGAAGACTCCCTTCCCCTCCATCTGTAGATAGTTATTCAATGTTTCCTTTGTATAAGCGACCAGCTCTTCGACACTGTGGGTTCGATTTCTTCCGCAATTCTTTGCCGGCTCATGACAAAGAAAGCAACGCCGAGGCTTTGCGCCTATCTCTTCACGAGTGATGGCACGCAGGGAACTATCCATTACGTCAAAGTCGAACCATCTGCCTATTGGATGATCTTCTTCAAAGGTCATCAGCTTCCTTTTTACCGCCCATTGAGAAGCGGCTACGGGAAAGATGAAATAGCCCTCAGGGCCGGTGGAAAGCAGATACTCCTCGACTTCCGTAAGATCATGCTCCTTCATATAGATCAGCAAGGCTTCTATCCCGGAAAAAAAACAAGCGCTGATACATGGTGTATTTTTTACCGGCCCCGGAATATTCATCGTAAATGCAATTACGTTTGCGTTGTATGTTTCTACCAACCTTTGTTTCCTGGCAACCCGTCTCTCCCGGGCCTCAAGAACCGCCTCCAAGGAGGGGACGTCCCAATTATCACAAGCCTTCTCATGAGACATCAATCGAATCCTTGACCTGGTGAATCAAGTCAATTACCGAGCCGTCACGATAGGTAACGACCCCTACAATCTTGTCGGTATATTCGATTGGCTTCGATTTACCTATCAATTGTATGGCCTTACGTCGGAGATTCTCGATTGTGGTCAGTTCCATATTGGCCTTTGTTAATGCTTCGATCAAATCGTTCCTGCGGGGATTTACCGCCACTCCCTGATCGGTAACAACGACATCGATGGTTTTACCCGGCGTTACAATTGTGTTTACATGATCGACGATGGTTGCGATTCTTCCCCGTGTAAGGGGGCAGACAATAATCGACAAAGCGGCTCCGGCAGCGGTGTCACTATGTCCGCCGATTGCTCCTCTGATGACGCCGTCGGAACCTGTGAGAACATTTACATTGAAGTCAACATCTACTTCCAGGGCGGATAGAATAACCACATCGAGTTGATTGACTGCAGAGCCTACATTACCCGGGCTTGCATAATATGATGCGGATATTTGTTGGTGAAAGCGATTATTCTTTAAAGATCGTGCGGCGTCCAAATCAAAGGACTGGACATCAAGAATCTTTTTTATGAGCCCCTCTTCATGGAGTTTGACAATCTGACCAGTGATGCCGCCAAGTGCAAAACTGGCATGAATATCCCTTTTTACCATTTCTTCCCGCAGAAATCTGACCGTTGCAAGGGAGGCTCCTCCCGATCCCATCTGGATGGAAAAGCTTTCCCTCAGACGGCCGCTGCCGGTAATGACACTGGCAGCGGTTTCGGCAATCATCAGTTCCTTCGGATCTTTTGTATACCGGGTTGCCCCGCTCATGATGCCTGCTGGATCTCCTATGGCGTCGATCTTGACAACGTAATCCACATCGGACTGTGGAATACCCGAGGGAACGTTGGGAAAGGGAACAATATTGTCGGTAATAACCACTACTTTATCAGCATATTGGGCATCAGTCTTTGCATAGCCCAAAGAGCCGCAGACGATCCCGGTATCATTGTCACGGGAATATCCATTGGCATTGCCGAAAGGATCGCAGGAGGGGGCGCCTATGAAGGCAATGTCGATTTTTAAGGCACCGGTTTCGATGGCATAGGCACGCCCGCCGTGGGAACGAAAAACGACGGGGATATCCATCAGGCCGTTGGAAACGGCTTCCGCCAATTTTCCACGCATTCCACTGGTTTCGATGCGCTTGATTACTCCGCTTTTGATATGTTTTATCAATTGTTCATGGACATTCATCAAGGAGCTTGCGGCAAGTGTCAGGTCTTTAAATCCCATACCGGCTATGACATCCATTACTTTGTTCAACACGTAATCCCCATCCCGAAAATGATGATGAAAAGAAATAGTCATGCCGTTTTGAAGACCACTTTTTTCAATTGCCTCTTCAAGGCTCCTCAGGATCTTACTCTCAAATTGCTCCTTTTCCAGGAAGGACAATACATCCTTGTGAGCATGATCATCGGTGTATATGCCGTTGATTCCTTTCAGCTTTTCGATATTGGGAATGGCTTCCAGCCTGATATTCGTATCCATGATGTTTCTCCTATAATAAAACCTTGGCAGCCCTTGCAAGCGCTAAAACACGCTCGGCGCGCAGAACAACAGGTTTGTCGACCATTTTCCCATTAAGGGCAATAACTCCCGATCCTTTCTCGTTGGCCAGCCGTATTGCTTCCATAATATCCTGCGCTTTACGAATTTCCTCTTGTGTCGGTGTAAAAACCTTGATGATAGGCTCTATCTGGCGAGGATTGATTACCGACTTTCCATCGAAACCAAGCTGCTTGATCAACATGGTCTCCTTGATAAGTCCTTCTTCATTATTGACATCGGAATAAACGGTATCCAGTGCAGCAATGCCGGCGGCTCGGGCGGCATGTAAGATCATACTTCGAGCAAAAAAAAGTTCACTACCGTCGGGGCTTCTACTCGTCCTCATATCGGTAACATAATCCTCCGCCCCCAATGCTATTCCTATTAATCGTTTACTGGAAAGGGCAATTTCTCTTGCATTAAGTACTCCTACGGCACTTTCTATTGCGGCCATCATTCGGGTACTTTTACTACGGCCACATTCCTTTTCTATTCGGGAAATCTCTTTTTCACAGAATCGGATATCATCCGCTGTTTCCGTCTTTGGCAGACGAATAACATCGATACCGGCACGAACCATTGCTTCCAGGTCCGTGACACCCATAGATGTTCTCGGATCATTGATTCGTACAACAAGTTCCTTATTACCATAATCCACAGAAGTCAATGCATAGAAGAGCAAAGCCCGCGCAGCATCTTTTTCGGCGAGAGAAACCGAATCCTCAAGGTCGAACATGATGCTATCACATTTATAGATATATGCATCTTTTACCATTCCTGGATTATTTCCCGGGACGAACATCATGGTTCTTCTCAATCTATCGGCCATATCTACTTCTCCCATTGATAATCTATTGATTCACAGGCACGATAGAGGGCCGTTGTTGCTCTCGCCATGATGACACAATCCAGTGCCCCCTTATCGATTGCCTTGATGTCTGCATCTTTGACCCCAACTTTTCTAGCACTATCGAGGATAACCTCTTTGATTCGATCGCCAAATTGTTTCTTGACAGGGCTTTCAAGGGTGATATGAATTCCTTCCCCTTCGGGTTTATCCACCACAATCATAATATCACTCGATTCCATGGTGCCAGCAACAGCTTTTTTTACAATAGTCATATGACGCTCCTATATATCTTGAAAAATCCACCTAAGTGCATCAGGAAACCGTTTTCTCCATTCGGATTGGCTATGGACAGCATTCTGATAAACATTGTATTTCAAATTATCTTGATTAAGCCCTTGAGCTTCATAAAAACGCACGATGGTACTGCTTCCCTCAAGAAATTCTGAAGCCGTTGTCATCCTTCCATTTTCATTTGTCCCGACATCAAGGTATACATATTTGAGACTGTCGCAGCCAGAACAGTGATTCATTGTTTCCTGTAACTTATCCAACCAAATTGCTATTGCCGGACTAATAGCGATGATCCTATGAAAATATTCCTGAAAAGCTATCGAAGCATACACACTATTCAAACCGCCTGTGCTGTAACCGCATAGTGCAGTGAAATCCGGATCGGGATATGTCCGATAGGTTCTGTCAATATCAGGTTTAAGTATTTCAATTATCCACTGTAAATACTCTTTCCCACTACCTTTGATATAGGATTCAAATTTTTTTTCCTTTGGTACAACAAAACTTTTTGTATAAGGGGAATATAAAGCTGTTCGTTCACTTGCCACAGAGGGAGCTTCAATAGCAACGATGATTATCTGTGGTAGGAATTTTCCATAATCTTGGTAGTATTGGACAAATCGAAGGCTTTCCACAGCTCCAAATGTATGAGAGTCATAAAAAACGTCCTGTCCATCGTTCATATAGACCACGGGATATCTCTCATTATTATCAGTATATCCATCAGGCAAAAAAACCCGAACCATACGCTGATCATCCACCAAGCCCTCAGGATATTTCTTTTCAACTATCTTCACAGAAATCTTCCTCCGTATTTTATAATTTCATTGATATGTAGGTCATGAAATACAAAAATAAATCGTGTATTCTTATCCGATGTTTCGCTCCTTTTTTCGATAATTTCTGATAGAATCGCTCTTAGAAACGATCTATAGGGAAAGGAAAATCATTGTTAATAGACTTTATCACCATGAAATCTGCCGCAACTATTACGGATCATTAAACTTGACTTGCTGACAGTAGTAATCTCAAGCAATTTTTTTTTATCGATCAGAGAGAATAATGCCTCCGCGGCAAATCTGGCAATTTCAATACCCCGATTATCAATAGTCGTCATACCCAAAACTTCAGAAAAAATAGTCGAATCATGTCCCAATACTGAAACATCCTCAGGTATTTTTATATCTCTCTTCGTTAAAGCATTATAGGCACCAAACGCAAGCAAATCATTGAACCCGAAGATTGCGGAAAAAGGAATCTTCCGCGAAAGGAATTCATCTATGGCCCTTGTTGTGACATCAATATTGGTAGTCCCATAAATAGTCAGTTCTTCTCGGAATTGGAGTCCGGCCTCTTCAATTGCTTTTCTATATCCTTTCAACATTTCAAGTTGTGATGGGCTCCTTTCTCCGTTATACGTGCCCATCAACACAGCGATATTTTTATGTCCAAGGTTCAATAGATACTTGGTTCCAAGATAACCATTGTATTTATGGTCAACCAATACACTCACAGTGTTTTCAGGAATATTCTTTGTCGATCTATCTAAGACGACAATAGGATAGGACTTGGGAATTTGTAATAAACACTCGCCGGAATGCGGCGCACAAGGGAAAAAAACAATCCCTTGTGCGCCGCATTCGATCATGCTTTTGCATAATTTCGTCTCATTGACAACAGAATGGTTTGATTCACTGGTAATCACATTGAAATTATGCAAATCGGCAACCTCCATAACCCCCTTCACAAATGGGTAGATACCTATTGCAAGCATATTAGGAATAATCAAGCCAATCAGCTGTTTCTTGCCTTCCCGTTCTGGCATTTTTTTGTTCTCGAAGTAACCAATTTCTTGTAAAGCCTTCTCAACTGCTTGTCTGGTTCTATCATTCACACTGGAATTATTATTGATAACTCTTGAAACCGTCGTAATTGAGCATCCGACCATCCGAGCAACATCTGCAAGCCTTTTTTTCCTATCCATCCTTACCCCATTTTCTGTAACAACCAATTATAAACTGTTCACAATTGGCAAATCTACATAGGAAGCATGCTCTTTATCAAGATAAAGCCTATTCTTAGCTTTTAACATAACCTGCCCTTTTCCTTCGGGATCTCCAGTATTATGATTCACATCAAAATGAGGATAATTACTACTTGATACATCAATTCGAATCCGATGTCCTTTTTTAAACAGATTTGCGGTCGAAAAAGCTTCTACGAAAACCTCATAAATTTCTCCAGGAACCATAAGTTCGGGGTTCTCAAAAGAATTCCGATATCGCACTCTCATGATACCGTCGGTGATATTCATGGCAAATCCTTGCGGATAGCTTTCACTTATGGGATAGACATCTATGAGTTTAATAGTGAAATCGGTATCCTTACAGTCCGACGAAATCCATAACCTTGCCTTGATTGGTCCTGCGATAACTTTATCCTCATCAAGAATCGATGTTTGAAATACCACGATGTCATCCCTAGCCTCAAGCGGTAAATAGGGTTTTTTAGAACCAAAAAAACGATCACCTTCCTTTTGGTCATAGGCGCCACCGCGCATGATAGGCTCACCAGAAGTAATAGTCCCTCCAACAGACGGTACCGGATTTCTGGGATCAAAAATATATTCAATAAATGATTCAGAAAGAGTGCTCTTTTTATCCGACAAAGATCCATTTGCATGGAAATAGTACGGAACAAAGATAGTATTTGGCAAGGGCCAGCTGTCGGCAGAAAACCAATGTCCTCCATGGCTAATTGTGCCGTTGTCATTCTTTTTGCCTGAACCACCTCCCATAATAAAAATCTTTACTTTTTTCCCATCTTCTGGGAGAACATCCTTGCCTTTTAGAAATTTGTCAAACCAGGCCAACTTGAGTTCCTGATAAGAATTGGCATAACCGGTATGTATTAGTGCTTCTGCAGAAAAATCAACTTCGCCTGCTATAGTCATGGCCCTATTATTATGAGTCCAAGGGCCCATCATAAGATAAACGGGATTTTGGTGCCTTTTACTAAAAGCCTCATAGTTTTCAAGGATGGTCTTAACGTAAGGGTCATACCAACCGCTAATCAGAAAGATGGGCGTATCAATAAATCGATCATAGTATTCACTGGTATTAATTCCTAATTGTTTCCAATACGCTCCATACGTTCCTTTTTCCCAGAAGGAAAAAGCAATATCCTCATATTCTGGAAAATTTCGAAGCAAGGAATGCCCCCGTTTAAGAGGCATTCTATCCATCCAGGCAAAGATATCTTCGCTTTTCAACGATTCTGTAATTATAGGATCCTGTATCGCAGCAGGACTAACCTGGGCCTGAAGAAAAGCCCAGATCAACTGCTTCAGTTCAAATGCCCCACCTTGACGGATCCCGCTAAAATAAGCATTAGAGAAGCCTCCAGAATCGATAAACATGCAATCTATTCCCTCGGAAAGCAAGCACCCGAGAGCCATTGCAGCATGGGAAGTGTAAGAAAATCCCATAACACCAACCTTTCCGTTACACCAAGGCTGTTTTCTGATCCACTGAATAGTATATTGGCCATCAGAAGCTTCATTAAAGTATTTGATAAATACACCTTCAGAATCGTATCTGCCTCTGCAGTCCTGAAAGATTACTACATATCCATGCTTATTATAGAATGAAGCTATCTTTTGCCGAGAAGATGCTTGCCCATTTGGGTCATCTATATCATAGTCGTTTGCTTCCCTTTTTCCATATGGAGTTCGCTCGAGAATAACCGGATAGGATTCAGAATCTCCCTCTGGGAAATAGATATCCATCGCTAATTTGACATCATCCTTCATCGGAATCATGATATTGTTCATCACCTTATATTCTTTCATATAGATTCCCTCTACCTAATTTTTCTGCATGCAACAAAATGGTCTGGTCTCACTTCAATTAATTCAGGCATTTCCAGACATGATTCATCTCCATTCCAGCAACGATTTCTGAAGGCACAACCACGAGGAGGATTTACAGGACTAGGCACTTCTCCCTGAAGAATAATTCGCTTACTTGTATGTGTAGGGTCTGCAATGGGAATAGCAGAAAGCAAAGCTGTCACATAAGGATGCATCGGATTGGCATACAATTCATCACGTATGGCTATCTCGACAATTTTCCCCAGATACATGACAACTATTCGATCACAAATATAATCGACAACCGTCAGATTATGAGAAATGAACACCAGTGTTAAATTTAATTCCTTTTTTAGATCTATAAGCAAATTAAGAATTTGTGATTGAATCGAAACATCTAAAGCGGAAACGGCTTCATCACAGACCAGAATTTCTGGTTTCAAAATCAAAGCCTTAGCAATCATTATGCGCTGTCGTTGTCCTCCTGAAAACTCATGAGGATATCGCTTGCAGTGTTTCGTATTCAGTCCGACTCTGTCCATTACTTCATGAACTGCACACATCCGTTCTTTTCTATCCATGTGGGAATGAATAAGCAGGGGTTCTCCTATGATATCCCCGATATTCATTCTTGGATTGAGAGAAGAGAACGGGTCCTGAAAAACTATTTGGATCTTAGTTCTAAGGTGCATCTGCTCTTTCTTGGAAAGATCTGTGATATCCTCTCCGTCATAAAAGATTTTTCCTGATGTAGGCTTATAGAGATTCAGAATAATTTTTGCTAAAGTAGTCTTTCCACAACCAGATTCTCCCACAAGACCAAGGGATTCACCGCGTCGAATGCTTAAATTCACTCTATTAACAGCCTTGAGGTATTCGGACGAACATTTGAAAAGTCCTCCTTTTATGGCAAAAAATTTGGAAATGTCCTTAAGTTCCAAAATGGTATCATTCATCCATAGGCCTCCAACAGGCTACATAGTGATTGTTTGATTTCTTCAAATAGGGTCTTTCCTCAAGACATTTATCACATCCGTATTCACATCGAGGGAAAAAAGCACACCCCTTAGGCATATCCGATAAATCAGGAACCATCCCTTTGATGGTAGTAAGTCTGGCTCTCTTTCCTAGTGAAGGGATGGAGCTTAAGAGTCCCCTTGTGTAGGGATGCAACGGATTTTTAAATAACTCATTTACATTGGCCATCTCGATAATAACTCCGGCATACATAACGGCTACTCGTGAGCAACTTTCCGCAATGACACCAAGATCGTGAGTAATCATTAAGACGGAAGTACCAAACTGCATTTTGAGATTTTCCATAAGGTCTATGATCTGGGCCTGTATAGTGACATCAAGAGCCGTTGTAGGTTCATCAGCAATAAGGATTTCTGGCTGACATAAAAGGGCCATGGCTATCATAACTCGTTGTCTCAATCCCCCAGAAAGTTCATGTGGATATTCTTTCAAGCGCTTCCGTACATCGGACATACCGACTGTAGCAAGCATGTCGGCAGCAAGCTCTTCAGCTTCCGATCGTGTTTTGTTCATATGAAGATGTATTACTTCAATCAACTGGTTCCCGACGGTAAATACGGGATTCAAACTGGTCATGGGTTCCTGGAAAATCATTGAGATTTTATTGCCTCGGACAGCACGCATTTCTTTTTCCGAAAATTCCAGTAAATTTCTACCTCGAAACATAATACTACCGCCACAAATTTCTCCCGGTGGCGTTGGAATGAGCTGCATAACACTGAGAGCCGTAAGACTTTTTCCACAACCAGACTCCCCTACTAGCCCAAGCGTTTCTCCTTTCTCAATATGAAAAGTTATCCCCCGCAAGGCATGAAGACGTCGGGTTTCGGAAACAAAATCAACTTGCAAGTCTTGTATTTCTAGAACCTTATCCATTCCAAATTCCTTAATTTTCTCTTAATCGAGGATCAAGCAAATCCCTGAGCGCATCGCCCACCATATTGAATGACAAGACCGTAATCATGATACATAAGCCGGGAATTATGGTTAGCCAAGGAGCCTGTGAAAGAAACATTCGACCTTCATTAATAATATTCCCCCAGCTGGGAATATCTGGCTGCAAACCGACACCAAGGAAGGTTAAGCTAGCTTCTGCAAGAACCGTACTAGCTAAAATCGAAGTCAATACAACAATAATTGAGGAAAGACACAATGGTAAAATGTGTCGAACCATGATTCGTAAATCACCGACCCCAATCGCATAGGCTGCCTCAACGTGATCCATCTCTTTCACACTTAACGTAACACCACGAGTCATTCGTGCCACCTTCGGAATATTTGTAATTGCCAATGCGGCAATAATATTGGGGATGCCAGAACCCAATGTTGCAACTAGGACCATTGCAAGAAGAATTGAAGGGAAAGCTAGCGTAGCATCCATGATTCTCATTAGAATCGAATCCAACCGTTTATAGTATCCGGCCAGTAGACCAAGACCAACTCCAAGAAGACAACTGACACCCATGGTCGTTATTCCTATTTCCAAGGAGATTCTTGCACCAAAAACTATCCTGGAAAATAAATCTCTTCCGAAAGAGTCGGTACCAAACCAATGGATCGCACAGGGCTTGGCCAACCTATTCATCACATCCATTTTCAAGGGGTCAGTTTTGACAAAAACGGGACCGAAAACAGCTATCACTAAAATAAGCGCAGATATTACACTGCCTATGATTATCTGATAATATCGCTTTTTGATTTTTCTCATCATGCTGCCCTTTCGATTTAAGAATAAGTAACTCGTGGATCCAACAATTTATATAGAATATCTATGATCAAATTCACAAGAACGAACATTAATGCTACATACATGATATGGCCTTGTATTAGACTGTAATCCCTTCGGGAGATGGCTGTGACAATAAGATTCCCAGCTCCTGGAATGTTAAAAACAGCCTCGGTAACGACCGCACCGCCTGCCAGCCTCGCTACATTCAGACCTATACCTGTCACTGTTGGAATCATGGCATTCTTGAAGGCATGCTTCATAACCAACAAAAACTTGCTAACACCCTTGGACTTGGCTGTCCTGATATAGTCAGATCTCAGGACCTCCAGCATGCTTGATCTTGTCAATCTTGCGGTTTCGGAAGCTAATTGCAATCCAAGTGCAAAAGCCGGAAGTATCAAATAATATATAGAGGTCCAGAACCCGGATTCGCTAATCAGCTTATAACCTAACACTGGGAAAATATGTAGGTTCTGTGCAAAAACCAAAATAAGCATCAGGCCTAACCAAAAATTTGGGACAGAAATACCGACCATTGCCAATAAAATAAAAAGTCTATCTAAAAAAGTATTGTGATTGATAGCTGAGAGTATTCCCATTGGGATTCCCAAAAGAATGGAAACAAGCAACCCCATGGACATTAGTAATAAAGTCGGCTCCATTCTGCTGATGATAAGCTTGGTCACCGACATATCATAGAAATAGGAATTGCCAAAATCTCCATGTATAGCCTTTGCGAACCAATTGAGCATCTGCATTAGAAATGGTTTATCCAACCCCATTGTTGTTCGCAATTCATCTATGCTTTCAGGAGTGGCTTCAGGTCCCAGCATAACACTTGCAGGGTCCCCGGGAATCAATCTGACAATTGTAAATACAAGTGCCCCTACGATTAGTAGCACCATGAGAAGACCTATTATTCTTCTCATGATATCTTCGTCCTTCTCGCGATATATATAATCAATATAGACTCCCTTATTTTAAGAATACGTACCGGTCGAGAACATATCCAAACCGGTATGTATTCTTGAAAGTTATTTAGTCAACCACGCATTCCAGTAAAATCGTCTCCATGGAGCAGAAACAGGAATTCCCTTAACATGCTTGTCGTAAACAATGGCAGTATTGAAATCACCAATTTTTACAACTGGAAGTTCCTCCCAAATAAGGTTACAGAATGCATGCCATGCCTCGACCCTTTTCTCCTGATTTGCCTCTGTCATCAGATTTTTTAGTAGGGAATTCTTGGTATCGGTATTCCACCAACCTGGCCAGCTATTTCCTACAAATGCTATAAGGGCAGGATCGGGCTTTATTGTATAGCCGTTGCACCACATGTTGTATGCGGTAGGGTCCGTTCTAACTTGTGTCAAGGTCGCCCAGTCGACAATTCTAAGATCAATATTCATACCGGCATGCTTCAGCTGTTCGGCGACAACCATTGCTGCATTCTTGTCGGAATCGGTAGAATTATTTCCATAGAATACGATTGGTTCGCCTTTATATCCTGCCGCATTAAGATATTGCTCAACCTTCTGCAAATCCTGCTTATTGTACACATCGGATCCTATATTGTTTTCCCATATGGTGCCCTCAGGACCCCAACCAGGATTACAATCATAAAATTCTTCCTTGCCACCGCAAGCGGCATACATGACCTGATTCATGTCTAAAGCCGATAACACAGCCCTTCTCATATTGATGTTGGCCATGATTCCCTGCTTGAGGTTAAATGTAATAGACATACTGGCCCTCTCGCCAGTAGGCTCAATTACGAGATTATCGTATCCCTTGAACTGATCCAACTGTGTAGCACTGTAGACGCCGACTTCACAATCGCCACTAGTTAATGCCTGGATCTGGGTCATCGCATCCTTTACGACTACCCAGTACATGGAATCAAGATACTGTTTCTTGGCACCGCCATAGCCTTTCGGCTCTCCATCAAGACCACAGTAATCTTCGAATCTTTCAAGTTTGATATACCTATCCGGACTCCATTCTGCCAGCTTATAAGGACCTGTCCCAATATATTTCTTGACCGAGGAATTACCCGCTTCGTCCAAAATATACTTCGGCATCACATACGGTCCTTGATCTTGAAAAGCCAATGCAGTCAGGGCCGTAGGAGAGGGCTGAGATAAGGTCATTTTGATAGTATATTCGTCTACCACCTCAAGACCTTTCAAATTTTGGAAAGCCAGCTTTGCAAACGACGATTTACTTAACCAACGTTTTAAGGATGCATTCACATCTTCAGCTTTCATCTCCGTGCCGTCCTGGAAAAGGACACCTTGGCGTACGTGGAGAATCAAAGTCGTCTGTCCATCCTGGTATTCCCAGGAGCAGAGGTTCGGAATTGGTTGGCTTTTTTCGTCTAAAGCAAGAACGGTCTCAAAAATATGATAACCAAGCTGCCAGACAGGATCTGAGCCAGTCCAATGCACATCAAGAGTATTCATCGGCTGCCATACGAGCCTTAGACTTCCTCCTGCCATCGGCACAGAAGTTTCAACAGTGACATCATTGTCGGCAGAGGGACTTTCATTTTGTCCATTTGCAAATAAAGAACTGATACTTACCCCAAATATGCCAATTACCATGAGCAAAACTAAAAGAGCTTTCTTCATACGCACTTCTCCTTGTGAAATATTGAATCATTCTATGGTCACTTTTTCATGTAGTCAAGTTTTTTCATGAAAATTTTCTTTTTATAATGAAAATATTATTATAAATGCTTATATTATAATGATATAAAATAAGAACACTATAGCATATAAAGACAATTTTTATAAAATATTACCAAATATAAATGTTGAAATGTGTATTTTTACGCCTATATACCATTGTAACAGCCTTATTGGCATAACACTTTTTATCGTGCTAAAAGTATTTTAGTAAAAACTTGACAGCTAAAAAAACAGATCTATCATATATATTGAAGAGATTGGTATGGTTAGTCGTATTTTCATTTAGCAGAATACAGAATATACCGTTCCTTTCTTGTTAGATGCATAACATCATAATGTTGCCATCCATCCTGTCAGACATTTTACCAGGCGTACAGGAAATCCTTTAAGCAATTATGAGGAGGCCGGGTTAGTAATGCTGGAAGTCTATAATACACAGGCTGTTTCTCTTAACAATGTAATGACCTTTCGTGTGATGACTCCGAAAAATTATGAAACTTGTAATAATCAATATCCAGTGCTTTATGCCCATGATGGCCAGAATATTTTCCAGGATGAAACCTCCGTAGATGGTTATAGCTGGAAATTCGAGGAATATTGCAAAACAAATGAGAAGTTTCTTCCGAAGGTGATTATTGTTGCTATTGATTCTCCCCAAACTAATAACAAACGAACGACTTTATATACGCCATTCTCTAAACATTTCGAGGTAAAAAAAGGCAGCACCTTTCCTTCTGATGTTCACGGAAGAGGAAAGGAATATCTTGATTGGATTGTAAATGATTTGAAGCCCTGGATCGATAATCGCTATCGGACCATCCCTGAAGCTAAATATACAGGTATTTGTGGCAACAGCACTGGTTCAGTCATAAGTCTCTACGCTTTATTAAAATATCCATTTGTTTTTAGTCGAATGATTTCAATAAGTGGGGCTTTTTACTATTGGTATGATCTTCTAAAGCCTTGCTTTGAAACTGTCGTGTCCGAGATTGAGTATATTTATCTGGATGTTGGGACAAAAGATCAGGGACGTATCACTAAACCAAAAGAATTTGTGGAAGGAAATACTATGATAACTCAAGAACTTTCAAAACTCGGGTATACTGATAGTCAGATTGCCTATCATGTTTTCCCCGAAGACAAGCACACTAACTATTACTTTGGGAGAAGATTTCCCGATGCCTTGAGATGGATATTTCAGGATTGTAATTAATGATAATGTTTCAAAAAATGCATAAATATTGGAGATAAACACCAAAAATGGGCGTAACGATAAAAGACGTAGCGAAAAGAAGCGGATTGTCAATTACTACAGTGTCTCTAGTTCTAAACAATAAAGCTAAGGAGAATCGTATTTCGGAAAAAACAACTCGCTTGATTACAGACGTGGCTGCAGAACTGAATTATTCTGGTTCAAACTCAAGGAAGGCAACTTATTTAGAAAAACCTACAAAATATTATACGATTGGTTTTGTAGTTTCTTCATATACTTCTCTTTATACACCAGGGATATATCCCAGGATCGAAACCTGCTGCAGGAAAATTGGTTATTTTTCTCTCTTTGCCTCAATTTATACTTGTTTAGAAAACGAAGCTGAATATATAAAACGTTTTACCAAATATCACATAGACGGCATTGTGTTTGATCCTTCACTACTTTCCAAGGATACATCTAAACGTTTCATACAACTTGTAGCTGATGTGAAGATACCTGTGGTTCCTCTTGGACTCGTCAATGATTCGTTCCTGCCTAATTCCATTCAACCTGATCTGAGAAAGGCCGGCTATATGGCAACGGACTATTTAATCAGCAAGGGATTTACTAACATCTCATGTATTGTTGGGCCAACCAAGGATACCGAAAACAACACTTTATTTTCGGCAGGATATATCGACGCGCTTGAAAAAGCAAAAATGACAAATTCCATTAACATTATTCAATTCTCACCTATTAACAATGTTATTTCACCGGAATTTTTTGAATCAATATCATCTCTTCCGGCTTTCATTATTTCCTCTGAATGGCTTTTGAAAGAACTTTCTTTTTATGCGAACAAGGCGAATCAAAAAATTTCTGAGAACATCGTGTATATAGCTAATTTCAGACCTCTTAACTATGAGCAAAACAGTTTACCGGGATTCCCCGTGTATCTAAACATGGAGAGGGTGCTCAGAAAAGCTACAAACCGCATAGACGAAAAAGATAAAAAGGAGAAGGCCTTAGTTCCTGAGTTTATATCACCTACACATGGTTTCCCTGATGCATAGCACTTGAATTTCCATAGTAAAGATTTCATCATGCTTTTGGTTGCAGTATTCATGCACTCCAATAAATCCGATACGACTTCTATATTACACCTATTGTGCACCTTATGCCCCTGGAATATAATAATTGTATCTTTTTAAAAAGGTCGTATAGATGTCACAAAACAAGACGCTTAATCCCGACCTTATAAAACTATTAAAAGAGTCGGGAAATATTCTGGTGGTCACCGGAGCAGGTATCAGTACAAGCGCCGGTATTATTGACTTCCGAAGTCCCGGAGGGCTCTATTCTGTTGCAGTAGAAAGATATAACCTTCCTTATCCCGAGGCTATATTCGATATAGCATATTTCCATAAGAATCCTGCCCCCTTTTTTCGGCTTTCCGCCGAGCTTTTACTTGCAGATATTGAACCGACCCCGTGCCATCATTTTCTGGTGGAATTGGAGGCGAAGGGTAAGATTGGCATATTGGTAACGCAGAATATTGATATGCTCCATGAAAAGGCTGGTTCAAAGCATGTCATTGAATGCCATGGATCGTATCGCACAGGGCGTTGTCTTTCCTGCGGAAAGCGATTTGAATATAAAGATTTCTCAGGTCCGCTTCTGAAAGGTAAAATCCCACATTGTCAGTGCGGAGGGATTATCAAACCCGATGTGGTGTTTTTCGGAGAAAGTCTGCCTGAATCCTTTATGAGCCTCTTTTATCGTCGCCCCAAAGTGGATCTTTTACTGGTTTTGGGCACATCACTTACGGTACAACCCGTTTCAAGTTTTGCCCTGGATTATGCGCCGCGAATTCCTTCTATTTTGGTAAATCGTGACCCCACCCCCTACGACGGCCGATTCAGCTACGTTCATCATGGCGAGCTGGACGACTTCGCGCAGCAGGCATGGGACAATGTGCTAAGGTAACGGTACAGACCCCAGCCGCAAAACAAGCTGGGGCAAACCTTTGAAGGGAGACGACTACAGTTCGGCCCTCCTCTCATGTTCGGGATCGTATCCCTTTGTACGTGTCAGCAATTCGGCCATAAGCTCGTTTCTGTTGCTGACACCGAATTTCTTATAAATTCCGCTGAGGTGTTTTTTTATCGTAATTTCTGCCAAATTCAATTTGGAACTGATTGCCCGGGTTGGAAACCCCTCGACAAGGTAATCAAGGATTTCTTTTTGCCTATCGTTTAGTTTTGCCATTTCCTCAAAGGTGCTCTGCTCGTCGAAATTCGCATCATTGTCCACACGAACGACACCGAGATAACCGAGGTTTCTTGTCGCCAATCTGATCGGAACAACGGCGAAATCCAGGAGGCGACGCTCTCCCCCCTTTACGAAAAATCGGCCGCTCGCTTGAACAAATTCGGCATTAGTCTGCTTAAACTTCGCTTGTATATGCCGAAAGAGTTCTTCCATGGGCTTTTTGTTTATCTCCAGGGTCACATGAAGAATGTTTTTTCCAACATAACAAGAGGCTTTTCTACCGGTAATATCTTCGATACTCGCCGACAAGAAGCGTATAATTCCCGCTTCATCAATGATCCATGCACATTCCTGAAAAAGTGAAGGCGTGGCAACATTATCGATATGCTCTTTTTCGGCAAGTGTTTTCTCAGAATGCTCCAAGAGGTCTATGAGATATGTCTCTGCATAGAACTGTTCCGAAGCCAACAATTCGATCATACCGCTTTTGGCCTTTTCAATTTCTTCGTTCCATTTCTTGCAAATAGCAATAAAGGGATCGGTTTCATTGGAGAAGAAGACCCTCCGATGATGTTGTATGAGCCGTTTCCGTTTTATCTCGTTACCACAGAATTCAAAGAAGATGGTTCGAAAGGCAACGGTCGCAAGCTCTTCGGATTGTGCATCAAGGGTAAGGATAAAATCCTCTATCTCGGTTTCACTCCCAAGTGTCAGGATGGGGAAATTCAAATCGATACAGCTATACATCATCTGCGATGGATGATTTTGCAGGCTCTCGCTTAAGGACGATAGGAAGGATTCTCTATCGAAGAGATAATTTTCATCGAGAAACTCTTCCTGGGGCACCATTCTAGCTACTATATGTTGTTTCTTTTCATGAAAATTCCAAAATGAAAGAATGCTCTGCATAACATTACAGGCCTTCTCTGGACCGTAGTAGATAATTTTCGCATCTTTTTGGAAAATGGCCTCGTAAAAGAGCTGCTCCAGAAATCGAAGATATTCCTGTTGATTTCTGTAAATAAAAAGATCTTGCTGGCCATCTATACTATGAGCCGTGTACATTCGATTAATTGACATAGTTAAATTCTCATATTTTTTTCAACAAAAAGTAACTATACAATAGTATACATTTTCAAGATTTCTTCTCAAAAGTTGATGCTTTACTCTCATTTTTATACCCCTGTATCTTTCATTATACGTCATTATTATTTAGAGTTAAATAAAGAAATTGTTTTATTTGGAGATATTAATGCATAGATTGAGAAAGTGCAATTCTTTTTCTCAATCGGACGACAAGGCCTTATTGCTTGAGCTTCTATTGTCGCATTATCCGAACGGTAGTATGGGTTTGTTCGATAGCTCCTTACGATACTGCATTGCCGGCGGATCGCCTGTTGCCACGAATGTGAATTCGATTGAGGATTTCATAGGAAAAACGGTAAGCGAAATTTTCGATATCGACCTGATGAGAAAAATAGAACCGCCATTCAAGGCCGTTTTCGATGATCAGCCTTCGCGTCTACAAGTCAGCCACCAAGAACATACCTACGAAATCCGCATTGAACCGATAAAGATTGATGAAACCATACCGTTTGGGATCGTGCTCTTTCAAGATATCACAGAAAGGGAAGCCGAACTTGAAAAGAAAGAGAAGGCCCTGCTTTCTTTGAGAAAGCTTCTTGAATCTTCGTATAATACAATCAACGATATCATGTTGGTAATGGACAAGGATCATCAAATTATCTTTTCAAACTTGGCACTCGACCATTTGCCAAATGGAATCGAGTCGACCTGCCATGCGGCTCTCTTTGGCAATGAGACGGCGTGTGCGGATTGTGATATCCATGAAATTTTCAAGGATGGAAAGGAGCTTCGTAAAATACGAAACAATACCGATCAAGGGAAAATAGAAGAGATAACTGCTTTTCCTGTTTTTGATGATCACAATAATGTCCAATATATTGTTGAACATATAAAAGATGTCACAAAGGAAAAGCAGTTAGAGACCATCAGAAAAAATTTTGAGCTGGAGTTGGAGAGAGCGGTAACGGAAAGGACCAGGCTCCTGGATGAAGCAAATAGGGAACTGCGTGCTTTCGGTTATACGGTTTCGCACGATTTGAAAGCGCCTCTTCGCCATATTGCAGGTTTTTCCAATGCGCTTGAAGAGGATTATGGAGATTACCTTCCTCCAAAGGGGAAGCAGTACCTCAACAAAATAAAGGCAAGTGTGGCCAGAATGCAGACTATTATTGACGAGTTGAGTGTTCTATCTCGTATTTCCGACCAAAATCTTAGGATCGCCTCTGTTTCGATGAATACACTTATCCGATCGGTCGCTGCAGAGGAACAAGAGATGGCACATGCCGAAGTGGAAATAAATATAGATGTCGAAGAGAGCAATACGCTACGGCTTGATGAAGAGATGTTCAGAATTGCGCTTAAAAATCTGATCTCCAACGCCATCAAATATACAAGTAAAACACAAAATCCGAAAATCATGATAACGGGACAGCAAAACGAAAACTCCTACCTTTTAAAGATTACGGATAATGGTATCGGTTTTGATATGGATAAAAGCGATCGCCTTTTTCAACCATTCACTCGTTTACATAACGATAGCGATTATCCCGGCACGGGTATTGGGCTTGCCACCGTACGAAGGATACTATTACGACACAATGGCATTATCTGGGCCAATTCACATCCCGGTGAAGGCAGTACCTTCTTTCTTTCCATTCCTCTCCAAAAAAATGAAAGGGATATGGTATGAACGAATTGCTTCGTGTGTTGCTGGTAGAAGATTCCGATGAAGACGCAGAACTTTTTCAGAGGGTCTTACAGCGGGAAGAATTTGAGCTGGAAATTACTCGAGCCGTGAGTGCAAAAGAGTTTTCAGCTTTCATCGATCAAAAAAAATATGACATTGTTGTCAGTGATTTTCAGCTGATCGATACCAACGGATTTGAAATTCTTGAAATTTTCAACACACGACACCTCGATATCCCTTTTATCACGGTCTCTGGAAGAGTAGGAGAAGAAAATGCCGTACGGTTGATGAGAAAAGGAGCCAGGGATTACGTCATGAAGGATCAGCTTTCCCGTCTGGCTCCCGTTATACGGAGGGAACTGGAAGAATACAGGGCCAGGCGGGAAAACGAGTATTTCGAACGAAAATTACAGGAGAGTGAGGCAAAATTCAGTCAGGTTTTCCGCTTTAGTCCCGACCCCGTGGTGATTACCGACGACAAACTTATTATCCGCGAAATAAACTACTCATATCTGGCTATGTTCGGCCTGATGATTGATGAAGCGGTAGGACAGAAAATCGATACACTGGCGATGTGGGAGAAACATGAGAATTTTATTCAATATTTGCTGAAGATGCGTTTGGGAGCGCATAGCCCTTCTACGGAATGCAGCATGACAGATGCCGAAGGGAAAGAGCGTACCATCCATTGGAGCCTGAAATCCATACAAGTAAATGATGAAGAGTTGCTTCTCTGGAATGGCCGAGATCTTACCGAATTGAAGCAACTTGAGGGGAAGCTACAGCAAACCGAACGGATTCATGCCATCGGTACCCTTGCCGGAGGTATAGCGCATGATTTTAACAATATCCTTGCGGTAATCTATGGCTATGCCGAAATGGGACTGAGCAATAGTGAGGGCAAACCCCGTTTCCATCGCTATTTTTCTGAAATTATCCGTTCCTCCGACCGTGCAAAGGAGCTGATTAAGCAGATTCTTACCTTTAGCCGCATGGAAGAAGGTAAGAGAGATATAATTGATCCGGCCCCGATCGTTAAAGAAGCATTAAAGATGATCAGAGCGACCATACCGTCGACCGTCGAACTGAAGGCTCACATCGAGTCCGGACATCATATTTTTGCCAACATATCTCATATTCACCAGATCATTCTCAATCTTTGTACCAATGCGTCATATGCAATGAAAAAGAAACCTGGCACCCTTCGGGTCAGTCTCGACAGCATAGAGAGTTTCTGTAGGTTGCAGGTGCAAGATACGGGGGTCGGTATCACTCCAGAAACGATGAAAAGGATCTTTCTGCCCTACTTTACGACAAAAGATGTAAACGAGGGAACAGGCTTGGGCCTATCGGTCGTTCACGGTATCGTAGAAAAGTATAAGGGGAGTATCGATGTCGCCAGTAAACCCGGTGAGGGGACATGTTTCACTATTCTTCTTCCCCTATCGCACGGCGATGATGAGAACAATATCACCGATGAGGAGCCTAATAACACCTTAAGTAATATCCGAACGGATCAGAAAATTTTGATAATTGATGATGAACCCTCCATCGTCAATTATCTGCAGGAATTACTTTCAAGTTCGGGAATCTCTGTCGATTCAGAAACAAAATCTACCGAGGCCCTAAAGCGATTCTTATCTGTACCGCCGCAAACCTATGCAACAGTCATTACCGACCAGTCGATGCCGACAATGACGGGGACAGAACTCGCCTATCGCTTACGTAAATACGATCCCGCCATATCATTTATCTTTATCACCGGAAACGAAGAAAGCATTCCTGAGTCGGTTATCCGTGATCTTGGGCAAGGTATTATTTTATCTAAACCCGTCTCTTCGGGAGATCTTCTGCAGACCCTGAGAGGATTTATGTCATAGGAGGAAAAGATGAGCACTATCTTAGTTATTGACGACAACGACTCATATCGTGCAATGCTCACCATGTTTCTGACAGAAAAAGAGTTTATGGTTATTCAGGCCGATAACGGAAAAAGCGGATGGAAGCTATTACACAGCCAGAAGCCCAACCTTGTCATCCTTGACATCGTCATGCCTGATCAGGAGGGCATTGAGACGCTCATACAGTTACGCAAAGTGTATCCCCATCTTCCTGTTATTGCGATCTCCGGCGGGGGAAAGATCGGTCCCGATAACTATTTAAAGCTGGCAAAGGCCTTCGGTGCCGATGAGACATTTGAAAAGCCGGTGAGTAATACCGTTCTTCTTTCGGCAATTCGAACACTACTGGAACCGTAGCATATGGTACCATGATCTTGACAACCATATTTCTCCAGCGTACTCTCATCTTCATGAAAGACAATTCTGATCAATTTACTTTATATGACCTTCGTATCGACGTGGTAGAGGGAAACCAACCAATGGTTTGTAACCATCGACTCGGCACGGCATTTTTTGTCGAAGGTGAGGATCTTGTCTTTCCCGGGGGAAGCCGTTTCAGCCTTTACGCTTTGGCTGCGCTCTTACCCTTGTTGCCGGCAAAACAGCGTTATACCCACGCCGCAGACTGGATGACGACAGATGACGAAATTGCCTGCCCCGACCCGAATTGCGGAGCGCGCTTTCGTATCGTACGCACGGGAAAACGGACCTTTACCCACAATCAATGTACCGTTGTACCGATGGAGGACAAACATGAATAAGCATTCTCTGGGGAAACTTCCTGTCCTGATAAACGGTGCCTGGCAGCTTTCTGCCGGCCACAGTCCCGATTATGCGGAAAAGAATAACCAGGCGATTGAGGCCTTTCTCAAGCTCATTGATGCCGGGTTTACAAGCTTTGACGGCGCCGATATTTATACAGGTGTCGAGGAACTCTTCGGAAAGCTCCTTTCCATGTATCTATCTGCCTCGCCCCAGCACCGAAGGGAGGATTTGCGTTTTCACACCAAGTTTGTTCCCGACAAGTCAATACTTCCCCAGGTGGATGAGAGCTATATCCGTTCAATTGTTGAACGAAGCCTTTCACGAATAGGAACCGACTACCTTGATCTTGTACAATTTCACTGGTGGGATTGGGAAGTTCCTGGCTATGTCGAGGCTGCCCGCTATCTTATGAACCTTGCGAAGGAAGGGAAGATCAGACAGCTTGGTACCACCAATTTCGACACGGAACATCTTCGTGACTTGTGTGACAACGGAATATCCATCGTCAGCAACCAGACACAGTATTCACTTCTCGACAGACGGCCGGAACACGGCATGATATCTTACTGTCTTGAACAGAATATCGCACTGCTCTGCTATGGAACCCTGGCAGGAGGGTTTCTCACCGACAAGTGGCTTGGAAAGCGGGATCCCGGTTATGGGGAAAACCTCGAGAATAGATCTCTTATAAAATACCGCCTTATTATTGATGAATTCGGAGGATGGGATGCTTTTCAGGAACTGCTCTCCCTTATGCATGCGATAGCCGATGCCGAGCAGGTTTCTATTGCTAATATTGCCACCTCATGGGTTCTTAGTCGAAAAGGAGTGAAGGCCGCAATTGTCGGAACACGAAACGACACCCATGTTGCCTCCAATCGGAAGAGTGCGGAACTCCGACTGACCTCTGATGATCTGCAGAAGATAAACCGCTTTATTGCAGACCATCCTGGACCGGGCGGAGAACCCTTTGCTCTTGAACGCATTCCGGGAGGTATTCATCAAAAGATCATGAAGATGGAACTGAACAAAGAGTAGCATGGAGTGTATACCCGTTCTTACCTTTGTTTCTGCTTTAATCTATCTCGGAGCGGGTGTGTATACCTTTGCAAAGAACAAGGAAGGAGGAGTAACTCAACATTTTTTATTGTTGTCTCTTTTCCTTTCGATGTGGGCCTTCGCCGCATCTTTTGCCATTGCGGCCCCTTCTGAGGCCAAAGTTTTTTTCTGGTACAACAGTTTTTCATTTGCCTGGTTTTTGTTTCCTCCGGTCTTGGTGCATTTTTTCCTCTCCCTGACCAGGAAAAACTTCTCTCTCCGTTTTCGACATATACTTCTCTACCTGCCGGGGTTCATTCTTCTTTTTGCCACGCAGCACACAAAGTTAATTATCAAGAATTTTGTAAGAGGTCCCTGGGGATGGACCATCATCTATGATCGCACCTCCTTCTGGTATATCTGCAACATCATCCATTACTCTTTGGCCATACTTATATCTCTCATTATTCTATTGAGATGGTTTAAAAGCTGCAAAAGTACGGAAAAGTGTCAACAGGCCGGTATCACACTCTTTACCTTTCTGCCGGCGGTTCTTCTTTCAACGGCTACGGGAACGATTCTTCCCATATTGGGTATCTTTAGGCTCCCCCCCCTTGTCCCTATTTTTATGACCATTTGGGTTATCGGTATAGCGATAGGCGTCACAAAGTTTAATATGATGATTCCCACTCCGCAAAACAGCGCTGCCAGCCTCATCGAAACCATTCATGAAAGTGTCCTCCTCTTGGACAAAAACTTGCATATTGTTTTCTCAAATCCCGCCTTCTCAAAACTTACCGGATATTCCCCGTCGCAACTTTCGGATGTCTCGATCGATACATTTTTATCTGAGCCGATTTGCAGTGGTACTACTCCCCTTCTGTTGTTTCGAAAAGAGGGAAATGCCGTTCCCGTTGAGGCAACCAGTACGATTGTCTATACGGAAAGGAAAGACGAGATTGGACGAATCGTCGTCTTTAAGGATAAGCAGATAGACGAACGGCTTTTGCAGGAAATCAAACTGAGAAAGGAGACGGCCGAGCAGCTTCATTATTCGGAGATTCTATTTACCAAGGCCTTCTACCTAAGCCCTATCGGAATGATTATTGTCGATAGCGAAGATTATCGCATCATCGAGGTCAACGACGCCCTTTTGGCTATTTTCGGCTATGACCGGAGCGTTTCGGAAGCAAGGAAGATTACCGACTTCCCCATATGGGTCCACGATAGTGATCGCCGGGCTGTTTTCAAAATTCTAAATCAAGGCAAAACCGTTCGAAACATGATGGTCGCCCTGCTCCATCACGATGCCTTTCCCATAGAGACTAAATTTTCCGCGGAGAAACTGTCCATTGGAGATAGGGAGCTTATTCTGTTCTGTGTTGATGATATATCCTCAAGGATCAACTTAGAGCGGCAGGTAATGAAGATGCAGCGCATGGAATCGCTGGGCTTTCTTGCAGGAACCGTTGCTCATGATCTAAACAACATCTTCACGGCAATAGAAGGGAATTTGGATATTGCCCGCCATACGCTCCCCAATGATGAAGCGGAAGTAAAAGAAGCCTTGGATGCCGCATTATATGCATACGAAAAGGGGAAACGGCTTGTTCGAACAGTTCTGCAGCATACAAGAGTAAAAGAAGACATGCAGACTAAGATCAACATCCGTGATGTACTGGAGGCCGCCGATCAACTGGCTTTCCGTGCATCAACGGTCAAACGGACAACAAAGTCTCCCTCCGGATTTGATCCATTTCTTGCCGGCTATCCCGATCTCCTCTTTCAGCTTTTCATGAATCTCTTTGTAAATGCACGACAGGCAATGAATAACATGGGTGAGCTCCTCATCGAGTTATCCGGGGATGATGACACCATAACGATAGGTGTCTGCGATGACGGCCCCGGGGTTCCTAAGCGCTATGCTGATCAAATTTTCGATAACGCCTTTTCCACCCGTGAGGAGGGAACGGGGCTTGGCCTATCGATTGTCAGAAGTATTGTGGAGCGCCATAAAGGAACGATACATCTCGATACGAGGTATACAAGGGGGGCAAAGTTTATTGTGACCTTGCCGAGGGAAATCGCTTAGGCAGTGCCCCGAAAAATAAGATTGGGTTCAAGAATAAGCGTTTGTTGATGGTCGCACTTTTTTATGATGTCAAGAAGCAGCTGGGCACCGGAACGTCCCAATAAGCGGTTCTTTAGATCAACAGTGGTCAGTTGCGGATCCATCAATGTTGCAAATGCGGTATTTCCCGCCCCGATAACCGCAACGTCATCCGGAACTCTTCGCCCTAAGGCGCGCAGGGCATGTATGACATGGATAGCTATCAAATCCGTAAGACAATAAAATGCGTCGATCTTTTCGGCAAGGGCCCTTTCCACAAGAGCGGGGATCTGATTGGAATCGTAATCACACTCGAAAATGGTATGGGAAGAGAAATCACGCCCTCTTTCACGCAATGCCGATGTGTAGCCCAGGTAGTTGATATGGGATTGAGGCTGCCGCAAACGGCCGAGCATAATGGCAACCTGTTTCCTACCGCTTTCGATAAGGTAGCCGGTTGCATCGTAAGCGGCTTTGTAATAATCGACATAGACCGAAGGAATCGGTATGGGAGAAAACATTCGATTGAGGAAAACATACGGGATACCGTTTCTGTCCAAAGACCGAAGATGGAGAAAATCCTCGTAGTTTGAAGGAAGGGTATTAAAGAGTACTCCTGCAACACGATTTTCGATCAGGCGGGGTATGACCGCCTTTTCACGCCTGATGTCGTTTTCAAAGCCATAAATAAAAACCGAAAAACCGTTCTGACGAAAGACCGTTTCGATTTCGTGAGCACTTTCCGCAAAGAGCAGGTTTGCAAGGGTGGGAATCAAGAGTGCAACATTGGAAGAGAAATTTGTTTTCAGAGTCTTTGCAGCGTTGTTTGGAATATAATGCAAATGCTCAATGGCGTGGTCGATCTTTTTCGCCGTATCGGCCTTTACCTTAATCTTCCGATTTATATAACGTGAGACGGTGCAGACGCTGACCCCGGCGTTTTTCGCAATATCTTTAAGGGTTGACACCACGTTTCCTTTTCGCTTTTTCGATTATATGATAGTGTATAATGCTTTGTTAAACGATGTCAACGATGCTTTTTACCTATGGTATTGCAATAATATGCGAAATTACTGTATCTTTATTCATCATTTCGCATCTAAGGAGCACATCCAATGGTAAAAGCCGCAGTAATTGGAGCTTCCGGGTATGCCGGTCAGGAACTGGTAAGGCTCCTCTACCACCATCCGGAAGCGGAAATTGTTTATCTTGGTTCCCGTTCTCTGGAAGGAAAATCCCTTTCGGATTCTTTCCGCTCCATGGCCGATTCCGATCGTTATCGATTTCGTGCAAGTAATCTTCGTGATGCTGCCGAGGAAGCCGACATCATTTTCCTTGCCCTTCCTCACGGTATTGCAGCAGGCGCCGTTGATAACGAAATTCTGCAGAAATCAAAAGTCATTGATCTCGGTGCCGACTTCAGACTTCGATCTCTGGATGCATATCGTTTATGGTATCATCTCGACCATCCGGGAGGACCGGTATTCGACAGTGCCGTTTACGGACTGTGTGAATTGCATCGGAAGGCCATTGCCCCTGCCCGTTTGGTAGCAAATCCCGGTTGTTACACAACCTGTTCGATACTTTCATTGGCTCCCCTCCTTGCCGAAGGGGAAATAGATCTCAGCATGCCCATTGTTGTCGATGCAAAATCGGGGGTCTCAGGGGCGGGAAGAAGTCCGGGAGAGGCCTTTCACTTTCCAGAATGTAACGAGAGCCTGAAAGCATACAAAGTGGGAACGCATCGCCATACCCCGGAGATCGAACAGGAACTTTCTCTACTTGCCGGCACACAGGTGACCGTACAATTCACCCCGCACCTTGTCCCGATGAATCGGGGGATTCTGGTCACAGCCTATTGCAGGCCGAACGGCAAGGCCGAGGCGCTTCGCATAGAGGAGTTGTACCGGACCTTTTATGCCGATGAGCCATTTGTCAAAATCCTCGGTAAGGCCGAAGGTTTACCGGAAACCCGATGGGTCAGAGGGAGTAATCGTTGTGACATCGGTTTTCATTATGACGAAAGAACTGGTTTGCTGATGGTCATCGGAGTCATCGATAATCTTGTAAAGGGAGCCGCAGGTCAGGCTATCCAAAATATGAATATCATCAGTTCCCTTCCCGAAACGATGGGACTGACAAACTACGCCATGTTTCCCTGAGGAGTCTTATGTTATGCAGGAATTTCATAACGAATTGAGGACGGGAGCAGATATCCAGCTTCCGTCAGGTTTTTCCTTTGCCGGATACCGGGGAGGAATAAAAAAGGACAAATTAGATACCGCTGTGATTGTTTCACAGGAGCCAAGCAATTGTGCGGCGGTTTTTACTCGTAACAAGGTGAGAGCACACTGTGTTGTTCGAAACGAAAAACTCGTTGATCGTGGAGAGACCGTAAAAGGAATCATCGTAAACAGCGGAAATGCCAACGCCTGTACGGGGGAAGAGGGAGAGGGCAATAACGAACGCTTTGCCGCCGCCGCTGCACAGCATATCGGTTGCAAAAGCGAACAGATACTTACCGCTTCCACCGGCGTTATAGGCGTTCAGCTTCCCATAGCGGAGATGGAACATGCTGCCGGCAGCATCGAAACCGGAAGTTCCGGCGAACATTTTCTGGCCGCAGTAGATGCCATCATGACGACCGATACCAGACGCAAATGTGTAAGCTGCCGTTTTATTGCCGGAGGCTCTTCTTTCACCATTACCGGAATGGCAAAGGGATCGGGAATGATTCATCCAAACATGGGCACGATGCTCGGTTTTATCGTGACCGATGCTCCTATCTCCGCCCCTTCTCTCCAGAGTTCGCTCAAATTGGTTGTGGATGAAACCTTCAATATGATTTCGGTCGATGGAGATACCAGTACCAACGATATGGTTTTACTCCTCTGCCCTCCGGGGGACAGGGGTCGTTTTACCTGTGAACAGGAACGGATGGATTTTCTCTCCAGTTTTCACTCGGCGCTTTACGATATCTGTCGCTATCTTGCCGTAGAAATTGCACGGGACGGAGAGGGCGCAACGAAACTTTTGCGCTGCCGTGTGGAAGGAGCCTCCTCTCTTCAGAATGCGAGGACCCTTGCAAAGGGAGTCATCGGAAGCAGTCTCGTAAAGTGTGCCTTTTTCGGTGAAGATGCAAACTGGGGAAGAATCATTGCGGCCATGGGCTACAGCGGTGCCGATTTCAACCAGAAAGCGGTAAGTATCAGCTTTCGGAATTTTGATGGAACACGAGCAATTACCCTTATGAAACGTGGAACCCCGGTCGTTTTCAGCGAAGAAGAGGCAAAAAAAATTCTTAGTCAGCAGGAGATCGAAATATTCATCGGACTGGAAGAGGGAAGCGCTTCTGCCACCGCCTGGGGATGCGATCTTACCTACGACTATGTGAAAATCAACGGAGATTATAGAACCTAATGCAAGCCTACATCAACAAAGCCGAAACGCTTATCGAAGCGGCTCCCTATATCAGGAAATTTTCAGGAAAAACCGTGGTAATTAAATACGGGGGAGCGGCAATGACAGACCCGCTTCTCGAGCAGATGGTGATGGACGATATCGCCCTTCTTTCGGTTTTAGGGGTGAAACCGGTCATCGTTCACGGCGGAGGGCCCGCAATTAATGCAATGCTGAAACGCTTATCCATCGAGCCCTCCTTTGAAAACGGCCTCAGGATCACCGATCCGCAAACCATGGAAATCACGGAGATGGTACTTTCCGGGAGCGTTAATAAGAAAATCGTGCAGATGCTCTCTGACCGTTCGATCCGTTCCGTCGGCCTTTCAGGCAAAGACGGGGGCCTCTTTGAGGCAAAACTCCATCGTCCCGACGGTAAGGATATCGGCTCGGTGGGAGAGATCGTGGCCTGTAACACCGAGGTTGTAACAGCACTCATGCAAAATGGCTTTCTTCCCGTCATAAGCCCGGTTAGTGCCGGAAACGAAGGCGATAGCCTTAATATTAATGCCGATATTGCTGCGGTAAAGATTGCAGCGGCCCTACACGCAACAAAGCTTATTTTCCTTTCGGATGTGCCCGGTGTGCTGCGTGAGATAGGCAATCCCACCTCACTTATCTCCACCATAAAGATCGATGAGGTCCCCGAGCTGGTCGCCGATTCGGTTATTACCGGGGGAATGATTCCCAAAATCACCTGTGCGGCCGAAGCGGTACAGAAGGGAGTGGAATCCGTCCACATCCTCGACGGAAAAAGCAAACATGCGTTGCTTCTTGAAATTTTTACGGACAAAGGAGTAGGAACCGTCTTATGGTAAGTAAAACATATCTTCAAAAAAACAGCGAAAACGCGCTTGAAACCTATGCACCTTTTCCCATCGTTCTCGATCATGGAAAAGAATGTACTGTTACCGATGTCGACGGCAAGGAATATCTTGATTTTGTTGCAGGGATTGCAGTCAACATACTGGGACACGGCAACACCCGCCTGGCAAAGGCCATTGGACAGCAGGCAGAACGGCTGATGCACTGTTCAAATCTCTATCTTAATCCCGTAACCGTCGATTATATGGATGCACTTCTTGCGTGTAGTGGCTTTGACAAGGCCTTTTTCTGCAACAGCGGAACCGAATCGATTGAAGCGGCCCTCAAGCTTGCCAGAAAGCGTGCCGGGTTAACGGGAAAAGCAGGACGTGATATCGTAGCGCTGAGCGGAAGCTTCCACGGAAGAACCTTCGGGGCGCTTTCCGTTACCGGACAAAAGAAATATCAGGCCCCTTTCACCCCTCTTTTACCGGGAGTCAGATTCACCGAATCCAATAATCCGAAGGCGTTGGAAGAGGCTGTCGATGACTCTGTTTGTGCAATCATCATGGAGCCGATTCAGGGTGAGGGCGGCGTTAAGCCTCTTTCATCGGCCTTTGTTGAAAAGGCCGATGAACTACGGGAAAAGTATGATCTCCTCCTGATTTTCGATGAGGTGCAGTGTGGTTTTGGTCGATCGGGAAAGCTCTTCGCCTGGGAGCATTTCGGTATCAGGCCGGACATCCTTTGCATGGCAAAGGCGATCGCCGGAGGCTTTCCAATGGGGGGTATCCTTGTCACCGAAAGGGCAGCGGCCTTTAAGCCAGGAGATCATGCCGCTACCTTCGGAGGTAACCCACTAGCTTGTGCGGCAGCCTCGGTCGTACTCGATGAGCTGACAAACAGGGGACTCCTCGCCCATGCGGAAGAGGTTGGAGCATATCTGGGGCAAAAGCTCGGAGAGCTGAAAGAAAAACACCCACATATAGTAGATGCACGGGGACTGGGTTTGATGCGGGGAATAGAACTTTCATCGGGATCGGCAGACGTCATATCGGCCTGCATGGACAAGGGATTGCTGCTTGTGAGAGCAGGGAGCGAGGTCATTCGTTTTGTTCCTCCCCTGATTGTCACAAAGGAGGAGATCGACAAGGCTATCTCAATTCTGGATGGAGTCCTGGGCCTATAAGGCATAAGACTTTTTTCAGCTGATACAAAAAAAGGGACTGATCGCTTCAAACGACAGTCCCTTTTTTATAGAAGAAAACCTCTTCTACATCAAATCCTTTGGCTTACGTGCGGTGTTGCCGCTTGCTTCACACACGGCCATATGCTTCAGTTTGCCATTCTTAAAGACAGATTTCATCTTAATATTTCCGCCCCAGCGACTGACGAGCTGCTGCGCTCCGCCACGACGAGCGTTCTTTGATACGCTACCTGCCATAACAATCTCCCTTCATAGGGTCTAATAAGACCCTGTATTCATATAAACTATACAATAAAAGCAAAGTTTCGTCAAACCCACCACAGCCTCTTAATCCTTTACCTTGTCATAACATACAGAAAATCGTATATTTTCCTTTAATGAATCTTGCGAAAATTGTCCGAAGAATATGGATTCTTCCCATAGAGTTCTACAGAATTGTTATCTCTCCGGCCCTACCCGACACCTGCATTTATACCCCAAGCTGCTCATCGTATGGCAAAAAAGCCATACTTAAACATGGGATCCTGAAAGGTACACTTCTGGCCGTTTCTCGTATAGGACGCTGTACAGGAGCCTTCTTTACCGGTGGTGACGACCCTGTCCCCGACCACTTCTCGTTCAAAGAGATCGGGGAGGGATATCGCCGCTTCCATCGCAGGAAAAAATCCTAAACAGGGTAGATCCCCTATCTGTTATGCTCGGACAGGGCACCGGCATCCTCAAGACCGCTTCGATAGCCCTCGCTGTAGGCCTCTTTATAGGCCTCTCTCCAAGCCTCCCGATAACCGTCAAGGTATCCCTGATTGTAACTGTCACTACTATCCGATCCACCACCGTCACTTCCTTCCGAGTAATCGTCAAAGGTAAAGGTTATGGTACGATCGGCTGCATCGGAAAGATCAACCTCGTAACGGGTGTATCGGTCGCCGTCGATATCTACGGCAAGGACATCGTAGACGGCCGCATCGGGATCGGACAACGGTACCTGCACATCACTTGATTCGCCATCGCGAACACTGTTGCCATTAAGCAGATCGTCCTGCCAATCATCAGAACTCGAGGGTGAAATATAAAGCTCATTGATGTCGTAGCCCGTTTGGTTACTAAAGGTAACGGTAAAGCTTTCCTGAGCAAACAGGATCGCCGTGACAAAAAAAAGCATTCCACCGATAGTCAGTCGTTTCATCTCTTCTCCTCCTCAGTTCGACTAATCTCTTTCATAAACGGAATCAATACCCTCAGGGCGTTATCGTTAAAGCCCCCTTCGGGAATAATCAAATCTGCATACAATTTCGTCGGTTCAATAAACTCATAGTGTCCAGGCCTTACTACTTCAAGATATTGATTGATAACAGAGTCGACAGTCCTCCCTCGCTCCTTCACATCCCGCTCCAATCTGCGGATAAATCTGATGTCGTCGGGAGTATCGACAAAAAGCTTCAGATCAAAAAGCGAACGAATTTTTGCATCGGAAAAAACCATAATCCCCTCGAAAATAATCAAATGCTTGGGTTCGAGCGGGACCGTTTCTTCCTTCCTTCGATGATGGACGAAATCATACTGAGGCATTTGAATACGCTTTCCCGATTTGAGGGCAAGCAAGTGCTCGTATAAGAGATCGTTATCAAAGGCCTCGGGATGATCAAAGTTAAAAGCCGTAATATTACTGTTGTTGATATACTCTGCAGACTTATAGTAGTTGTCCTGCGGGATGAAGTTAAAGTCCGGAACGATTTCCGATATCTTTCGGACAATGGTTGTTTTACCGGAACCAGAACCGCCCCCGATTGCAATGACTCGTATATCTTCCACATCCACTCCCGTTTATTAATGGTAGCCCATTATCCACGGGGAGCCTTTGCCGGATCAAGCGGTTTTCCGTCTTTATAGACAAAAAAGAAGACTTTTGCATCTTTTTCTATGAGGTGAGTTCCCAATTTTCCAAGAACGGTTCCTGGTGTGACCCTGTCTCCGACATGCACGAAGGTCTCCCCGTTGCCGCCATAGGCGTAAATGGTATCGTCCGCCCCTTCGACCATGACAAGACGACCGTAGCCTCTGTAGGGAGCAACCCAGACCACATTGCCGCTATTAACCGCCACAACGTCGTCTCCCGCATTACCCTGAATTTCAATCCCCTTCAACTTTCCCGAAAGGTCCCGTCGGCTTCCTGCATGGGGCCAGAGAGGAACTCCTGTATAGACAGATAGAGGGGGAACACCTCCTGAAGAAGGGGGAACGGAATCGTTGTGCTTAGTATCATCCTCTTTTCCCGCTTCGAGGACCGGAAGCTTGGAGATAATCGGTACTTTGAGTTCCATTCCGATCTTGAGGAGCGAATCCTTTGAGATGTCGTTTATTAAACAAAGACGATCAATATCAATCTCATACTCTCGTGCGATTCCGTAGAGCGTATCCCCCCGTGCCACTTCATGGATCGTATACTCTTTTTCTACCTGAGGAAGCATAAGCTTCTGACCAATTTGAAGAGTGGTAGGGTCTTTAATGCCGTTTTCCGTCATTAAGGCATCGGGGGATAGAGAAAAACTACGGGCAATGCTGTAAAGCGTATCCCCGGGTTTCACCGTATAGCTCTGGTTTTGGGTCTGAGCCCAAAACGGGAAAGCAAAGATGACAATTGTTAAAAAAAACAGTCTAATGTGTTTCATAGCTCCATCTATCTTATCGGCATTGATGATACCACTCTTGAGTAATCCAGAAAAAAGGATATCGATGCTACATGCTACTGTCAACGAGCCCGACTCTGATATAGAATATGCGCATGCAAAGTAACTGGGCAAGGCTGGATAACAACGGAAATCTCTACCCGGCAGTACTCTCTAAATCGTATACCACCATATTTCGTCTTTCAGTAAGCCTTTTCGAGGCCGTTCAGGTCGATATCCTCAACAAGGCCCTTGCCGTGACTATAGATAAATTCCCGTACTACAAGGTCCATTTGCGTCCCGGGGCTTTCTGGTATACCTTCGTCAAGAACCAAAGAACTCCCCACATTGTTATCGACAGTAAATATCCTTGTACCTTTATGCCGTTCAAACAACGAGGAGTCTTTCCCTTTCGCGTACGTGCATGGGGGAATACTATCGCAGTTGAATTCAGCCATGCTCTCACCGACGGGACCGGAGCAATGATATTTCTGAAGACCCTTCTTGCAGACTATTACAAGGAACGTAAGGGAGCTTTGTCTGAGGCGGATCGACGCTTGTTTGAGGCCGATGAACAGATACGTCTTGGCACCTCTCCATATGTTGAGGAAGAGGCCGAAGATGCCTTCAGGCGCTACTTTGATTCCGATATTCCGGACTCGGAAGGCTACCTCAAAGCCTTTCGTCTTCCGGGAAAGCGGAAAAGTACCGACCAGTACGGTGTTCTCACGGCCGATATGCCTGTTGCTCAGCTTCTTAACCAGGCAAAGATGAGAGGACTCAGCCTGACGGAATATCTTGTATCGGTCTACTTTTTTGCCCTCCAGGAGATTCAGATACGCTGTATGAAGAGACGACCGAGAAAACGCTGGTCTCCCCTTTCCATTATGGTTCCCATTAATCTTCGTCCTATGCTTCCTAGCCGAACCATGCGCAACTTTTTTCTCGCCCTCTCTCCCCATTTGGATACTCGTCTCGGCTATTATCACTTTGATGAAATTTGCCCGAAGGTGCACCATTTTCTCAGAAGCCAACTCGACTACCGTAATGTGAAGCAGGATATTAGAAAGAACATGCGGGGGGTTGTGCATCCCCTGCTTCGTATTGCACCGCTTTTTGTAAAAAACAGTGTTATTCGGATGGTCTACAGAGATCAGGGAGAAAAGGCCTTTTCCGGAAATCTTTCGAATTTAGGGGTTTTTTCCCTTCCTAAACCACTAAACAATCTTGTCAAAAGCGTTAGCTTTGTTCCACCGCCAAGCCCCGTACTTGGCATCAAGTGTGGGGTCATCAGTTACGGGGACACCCTCTCGATAACCTTTGGATCACTTGTGGAAGAACGGCTCTTGGAATATCATTTTCTCAGCTTTCTCAGAAAAGCTGGGATACGACCATACCTTAGAGGTAACTGGAAAGGAGAAACGAATGCCTTATTGTCCCCACTGCGGAGTTGAGGTCGATCCCGATACCCAAACCTGCCCGCTTTGCAAAACCCCGTTACCTTCCATCGATACCAAGCCCATCGGTTTCGGCGAATATCCTGATAGGGAACATAAGCTGCATTATCAACGGAGAAGATTTACAAACAGGGAACGATTCTCAGCCTTACACTTTATCCTGTTCATATTGCTTATTCCCTTTACCGTAACACTTTCCACCGACCTTTTGTTACATGGAGAAATAACCTGGTCGATTTTTCCAATTGTCTCTCTTCTGGGAGCCTTTGCGATATGTGCCTGTTCGCTATTTGTCAGAAATGTCTGGAAACTGCTTAGTTCGTATCTGCTTATTGCCCTTGTTATCGCACTTCTCTTTCATATGATAACGGGAACCCTCGGAAGTTTTCTTCGGTGGTCCCTGCCGATCACCCTGGTTGCCACAGCAATAACGGTAGCGGCCATTATTTACGGTGCAAAGGCAAAATCAAGAGGATTCAATATAGCCGGGGTATCGTTATGGGCGGTAGCCCTCTTTTGTCTTATCTTAGACGCAATTATTGCAATCAATAGGGGAACGTCCCAAAAGATCCACGGCTGGTCAGTGATAACCGGTTCCGCCCTCTTTCCTCTCGGGGCTCTCTTTTTCTATGTTCATTATCGCTTTGGAGGCAGAATCTCCTTCAAACGCTTTTTCAATGTCTAATGCCTAACGGCGTTTGAAGGAGAAAACATACAACTATTTTTGTAAGGTATCTTTAGCAATCTGAGTTGCCACCGTGCTTCCTGCAAGGTAGGAGATTAAGGCCAAAGCAAATTCCGCGGCAGTACCAGGCCCCCGACTGGTTATGAGGTTGTCATCGACCACCACCCGATCGGCACAAAACCTTACATCGGAAAAATGCTTTTCAAATCCGGGATAACAGGTGGCTTTTTTGCCTTTCAAGACTCCAAAAGCTTCAAGAGCCACTGCAGGTGCCGCACAAATAGCCGAAACAAGTTTGCCCGCTTCCATAAGATCGGTCACAAGTCGACGGGCTTCACCGCTTTCGGCAACATTCGCGGCTCCGGGCATACCTCCAGGAATAATGACGGCATCATAATCGGAACTCTTCACCTCGCTCAGCAAACAATCGCATCCCACAGTAAGGCCGTGGGAGCTGGTTACCTGCTCTCCTGCTACGCCAGCAACACAGACATCAAGTCCTGCCCGGCGAAGAAAATCGATAGGAGTAGTCGCTTCAACCTCTTCAAATCCGTCGGCAAGTAGTATTACCGCCTTCTTGTTCATCAATGTGCCTCCTTCAGCCTCTTTCTGGCCGTTCTTAGCATATCTTCGGTCTCTTCCCAGCCGACACATTCATCGGTGATGGAAATTCCATATTTCAGTTCATCGGGGGAGTCGGAAATATCCTGGCAGCCCTCTTCGATATTGCTTTCGATCATCACTCCGCGGATAACATCCTGCCCTCTGACAATCTGATCGATAACAGAACGGAGTACCCGGCGCTGCCGTACCTGTCGTTTGCCGGAATTTGCGTGACTGCAATCGACAAAAACCGCTTGAAGGAGTCCCGCCTCCTCTAAAAGACGCTGGGCATGTTCGACATCCTCTTCATGGTAGTTAGGGCCGCTCCTGCCGCCCCGCAGAATGAGATGGCAGACGTCATGCCCCGTCGTATGGAGAATACAGGTATTACCATCCTGATCAATTCCGATGAAGCTTGCAGGCTGTTCTGCCGATTGCATGGCATTGACCGCAAGCTCGAGACTGCCGCTGGTACCATTTTTAAAGCCCACAGGCATCGATAGCCCGCTTGCAAGATTCCTGTGTGTCTGGCTCTCGGTGGTCCGTGCACCGATGGCCGCCCAGCTGACCAGATCATCAATGTATTGGGGAACAATAGGATCGAGCATTTCACTTCCTGTCGGCAGCCCCATCGAGACAATATCAAGCAGAATCTGCCGTGCAAGATTCAAACCGTAGGCAATGTCATAGCTTCCGTCGAGATAGGGATCAACAATCAAGCCCCGCCATCCTATTGTGGTTCGTGGTTTTTCAAAATAGACACGCATCACTACATAGATAGCGTCGGAAACCTCATCGGCCAACTCTTTAAGCCGTTTTGCATAATCGATGGCGACATTGCGGTCGTGTATGGAGCAGGGGCCGACGACTGCTAAAAGCCGTTTATCCTTCCCGGTTATGATATTTTTAATGATTCGCCGGCTTTCAATGACCGTATTCGCAATCGCAGGGGTTAAGGGGTACTCCCACTTCAGTTCTTTTGGACTTATGAGAGGAACCGTAGAGCGAATGTGAAGGTCATTGATTCTCTGATCGTTCTCGTTCAATGCTTTTCTCCGTCTTCCTTTTCGTTGCCTTTATTGTGCCGCTTTGTCTTACCACTGTAAAGATAGCGCTTGATCTTTTGGGTCGGAGTTTTTTCAAAGGGCTCATGTTGTTCCAGCAGATCATGTAACTTGGAAAAGGAACTCAGGCGCTTATTCGCCATAATCTTCAACTCGTTAAGGTATTCACCGACGTGATGGGAAATGTCTCCGGCAGAGTCTGCAAGATGGCTGAATGCTTCCTTGATTTGATCATAATCGACGTGGACTCGTGCGAAGATCTTCCCTTCTTCTTCAAAAACCAGTGAATCCGTCACAAAATCGAATTGGTTGATAACCGCCTCAATCGATTCCGGATAAATATTTTCACCGCTTGGACCAAGAATCATGTTCTTGCTTCTGCCCTTGATGTAGAGAAAGCCGTCTTTGTCAAAGACTCCGAGATCCCCGGTACGGAACCATCCATCTTCGGTAAAGGCTTCAGCACTCTTTTTCTCGTCACGATAGTAGCCAATCATGACATTCGGCCCTTTTACAAGAATCTCTCCCTCCCCTGTCACAGGATCCAGATCTCCAAGTTTGACGACAACCCCGGGAATGATTGTCCCGGTCGAGGTATATCTCGTTTGTGAGGGGGAACAACCGGCTATAAGGGGACTCGTTTCGGTGAGACCGTAACCGATCGCATAGGGGAACTGTGCTTCCCGAAGAAATTTTTCAACATCGGGAGCAAGGGCCGCACCACCAATACCGAAAAAATAGAGCCGCCCGCCGAAAATTTTCATAAGCTTTTTTCCGGCAATACGGTTGAGCATTTTTCGAAAGGGAGGAATTCGATAGAGAAATTTTACGGCCGCCTTTTTATTCAAAAGAGGCAGAATGCTTTGACGATATATCTTTTCGATCAAAAGAGGTACCGAAAGCATCAGAGAGGGCCTAATCTCTTTCAGTGCCGGTAGCAGAACACTCGGAGCAGGCGGTCTATCGAGATAGTGGACATGGGCACCCAACATCAAAGGAATAATCATTCCAATGGTACATTCATAGGTATGACTTAAGGGAAGAATGGAGATGAGGGTATCTCCGGGCTTGATACCCGGAATGGGGCTGGTCGCAAGGGCATCAAAAACAAGGTTCCTATGGCTAAGCATCACGCCCTTCGACTGGCCCGTCGTACCTGATGTGTAGATGATCGACGCCACATCATCTTCTTTTGGAATATCTATCCCCAGATCTTTCTCACTTTTTTCCTCAAATGGCTTCAAGTCGAAGGGAACGGACGTCTCGTCCTCTTTCAGAAGAGAAAAATCTTCGATAAAGATAATCACAATTCCCTTTTCTGATACACGTTTCAGTTTCGGATAGAGCTTTCGGGAAACAAAAACGGCAGAGACTCCGGCATGGATGAGAATATTGACCATGTCGGAAGGAGGAAAATCCGGAAGGATCGGAACGGTAACAGCCTTCATTCTGGAGACTGCAAAATAAGCGAGCCCCCAATTCGGCATATTTGCCGAAACGATGGCGACTCGATCACCGGGCCTAATGCCAAGCTCTCTCAGTGCCGCCGCCAATTGCAAACTTTTTTCGTCAAGTTCACGGTAGGTAATCGTCCCCCCCTTGATAAAGGAAAGGGCCGGACGTGTATCGTATCGTCGTGCAGATTGTTTAATGAATTCCCGAAGCGTGAGTGTATCGAATGTCATAGGTTTCGTTCCTCCCAATTCTCCGCGGCGGCGGGCACAAAACGTTCACCTTTTTTTAGAATTCGGTAACGCCCCTTCCACTCGAGACTCTCTTTCACATGATGCGCAAGGAGTTCCGGATTATTGCTGTTCCCGGAAAGATGGCAGAAATAGACCGATGAAAGCATAGACTCGGGAGAAAGGTTATTCAGAAACTGAACGGCAGCACTATTCGATAAATGTCCTTTATCTGATGCAATACGTTTTTTAAGGAACCGTGGATAAGAACAACTTTCAAGCAATGTCTCATCGTAGTTTGCTTCAAGAAACAACACATCCGAAGATTCTGCATATCTTGTCATGACTTCCGAGGTAAGCCCCGTATCGGTCAGAATCGTAAACGTTGTTCCGGCAAGGGTAAAATGGTAGCCCATCGAATGCGGGGCATCGTGACTGGTTGGAAAGGCTTCGAAGCGTAAGGCTCCGGTTTTATATTCCCGACCGGTCCTGATATCGAGCTTCTGTTCAATATCCCCCTTAATATAGCGGCCGAGATCAAGTTCACCATGAGCTACCACCGGCAGATGATAACGACGGGACAGTGGTGCTACTCCCCTAAGATGGTCATCATGAATATGGGTAAGAAATATAAATTTTAATTGCGATAGATCGAACCCCGAAGATTCCGCACGCCTGGTCAACTCCTTAAGAGAAAAACCGTTATCGAACAGAAAAGCTTCTCCATCATGCTCGAACAGATAGGCGTTCGCATTCGATCCGCTCCCGAGAATCGAATAACGCATCGCTACCCCTTTTCCCGACGGACAAACTCACTCCATACATTGGGAGCATCCCCGCAGACAGCACTACCGGCGGCACGCACTACCGGCGTCTTTAAAAGCTCGGGATGCTCAAGGATCTCTTCAAGGGGATCATACTCCCTCCACTGATACCCCGCCTTGCGGTAAAAATCACCGTCACTATCGATAAGTTCCTCGGGAGGAACCGATTTAGCTATATTCGAGAGTTCTCCGGGAGAAAGCCTGTGCGTTTTCAGATCAAAATCCTGGAAGCCGATACCACGCTCACTAAAAAAACGTTTAGCCTTTTTTGTGGCACGACATTTCTTACTGCCGATTATCTGAATCATGATCGCTAAACTTTATACTTCGAAAGAAGAATTTGCAAGGGAAGAGTGCAAAAAGGCGATAGCGAACATTTGACCAATAGCCGGGAACGTGGTACACAATATTCATATGAAAAGAACACATCGAATCACCACCATTCTTTCTATGTCACCTGGAGAGCGTTTAACGGTATATGGATGGGTCAGAACCAAAAGGGACTCGAAAAATGTCTGTTTTCTCGAGCTGTCCGACGGTTCCTCCTTTCGAAATCTTCAGGTTATCATCGATAAGGCAGAGGAAGGTAAAAGTTCGGTCATCGATAGCATCACGACAGGTGCAAGTGTGGAAGTTACCGGTACCCTCGCAGCCTCCCCGGGGAAGAATCAGAGTATCGAGCTTCAGGCCGACACGCTGAAGCTCATCGGAGAAGCCCCTGTTGACACTTATCCGCTTCAGAAAAAACGTCATTCATTTGAATTTCTGCGGGAGATCGCCCACCTCAGACCGCGAACGAACACCTTTGGGGCCGTCACACGGGTGAGAAACCAGTTATCCTGGGCCGTTCATCGTTTTTTTCAGGAGCGGGGTTTTATCTATGTTCACACCCCGCTTATTTCCACCAGCGACTGCGAAGGCGCGGGTGAGATGTTTCAGGTTACAACCCTTCCCTTGGAGAATGTTCCGCTGAAGGAAGGCCAGATCGATTATTCTCAGGATTTTTTCGGCAAGAGAGCCAGCCTTACGGTAAGCGGACAGCTTGAGGCCGAAATCTATGCCTCCGCCTTTTCGGACGTCTACACCTTCGGCCCCACTTTCCGTGCGGAAAACTCCAATACGACTCGTCATCTTGCGGAATTTTGGATGATCGAACCTGAAATGGCTTTCTGCGATCTTGTGGGTAATATGGAGCTTGCCGAGGCCTTTCTGAAAAATATTCTATCATCGGTCCTTGAACATTGCAGCGAGGACATGAAATTCTTTAATCAATGGGTCGAAAAGGGTATTATTGACAGCCTTGAAAAGGTCATTGATACGCCCTTTACCCATATGAGCTATACCGAGGCTGTTCAGGCCCTCAAAACAGGCAAAACGAACTTCGAATTTCCCGTTGAATGGGGATCCGACCTGCAGTCGGAGCATGAACGCTTTTTGACCGAAACGGTCTGTAAGGGGCCGGTGATAGTAACCGACTATCCCAAAGAAATAAAGGCCTTTTACATGAAGCTTAACGATGACGGAAAGAGCGTCGCGGCCATGGATGTGCTTGTTCCCAGACTTGGGGAGATCATAGGAGGCAGCGAGAGGGAGAGCCGGCTCTCGGTACTTGAGCAGCGTATTCACGACACGGGGTTGAATCCTGAAGAGTACTGGTGGTATCTTGATCTTCGTCGTTTCGGTACGGTTCCCCACTCCGGTTTTGGACTTGGTTTTGAGCGGCTTATTCAGTATGTCACGGGAATGCAAAACATCAGAGATGTTATTCCGTTTCCCAGAACGGTCGGCAACGCCGCCTTTTAGCTGCCGACAAAGATAAGGCTGAGTGCCGGTATATAGGTTATCAGTAAAACAGCAACCAGCATCACAAGGAAAAAGGGAAGCACCGACCGGTATATAGTCGGGAGGGGCTTCCCGAATCGATAGCTGGCAAGAAAAAGATTCAAACCGACAGGCGGCGTGAGATAACCGAGTTCCAGATTTGCAAGGAAAATGATTCCAAGATGTACAGGATGTACTCCGAACAGCTCTCCCAAAGGGAGGATGAGGGGGACAACCACCATGATCGCCGAAAAGATATCCATGAGACAGCCGGTTATCAAAAGGCCGATATTAAGTAAAAGTAAAAAAAGCAGCCGGGAGGAAATATGGGCTTCCATCCAGGCGGCGAGCTTCATGGGAATTTCCGCATCGACAATGTAATAAGCAAGGCCCCGACTTGATGCAAGAATAATCAGCACCCCTCCGATAATAGGGACACTTTTTACTAGGACCGATGGTAATCTGCGAAGCGAAATATCTCGATGGATGCACATCTCAACGATGAGCGCATAGAGTAAGGTGACAGCCCCGGTTTCCACTATGGTGGCTATTCCCGTCAAATAGGGAACAAGCACGACAAGCGGTAAGAGCCCTTCCCAAAGCGCATTACCTATGACACGCAGGACAGGTCCATGGTCGGACTCCTTTACCATTACCCCTTTGGATGATGCCCGGAAGCCCATGAACGAGACCATGACTACCATGATCACGCCGGGAATAATGCCTGCCAAAAACATATCACGAATACTGATTTGGGCGACGACTCCATAGAGGATGATGGGCAGGCTGGGAGGAAAAAGGAGACCGATACTTCCGCTGCCGGTGAGTAAACCGTCGACAAAGCGTTCATCAAAGCCGTTTTTTCTAAGAATAACCGACAAAAGACCACCGAGGGCCAAAATGGTCACCCCGGAAGCGCCGGTAAAGGTCGTAAAAAAGGCACAGACAATAACAGCCACCGCGGCCATACCGCCGGGAAGTCCCCGAAACAGGAGATGAAAAAGGGCAATGAGGCGTTCACCCGCCCCACTTTCGGAAAGGACAAAACCGGCCACGGTAAATAAGGGAATTGCCGCAATGGTCTGGGCGGTCAACATCGAATAGGATTCGATCGGTACAACCTCAAGACTGCCGAAGGATTGGGCAAAAAGAAGCAGGGCCCCACCGCCGAGTACGACAAAAAGCGGCACGCCCAGAAAAGCAGCGAAGATAAAAAGTATCAGCAGCAACGGTACCACGTTTTCCGCCGCATTGTAGTAAACCTGGACAGCAGTATCGATAAAATCCAAGGGAACAGGGAAAAAGGCAAGCAGGTTTGCCACCGCAGGCAGGGCGAGAAGCGTCCCGCAGACGATTGCTGTCACGCTGCAAAAAAACACAGGGCGGGGGCAGCGGTCATCCCCAATGAGACGGGAGATAAAGCCGAAGGCCATGAAAAGATAGCCCAGCGGCATGATGAGGATGATCAGTCGTGTTGGAATAACCCCCACCATAGCATCGGGACCGAAGGCTATAAGTAACATCGAGAGACTAGTCCAGGCAAATGCAATGGAAACGGCGACGGAAATGAAGGTCCCCGCAAGAGAAATAGCAAAGGCCTTTCTACCTTTAAGAATATGGGCAACGGCAGAAATGCTTAGATGATCGCCATTGATCGCACCAGCGATCCCTCCGAGAAAGGTAAGAATGAGCACAAGGTGGGTAATATAGTCGGATGAAGCGGTAATCCCCCTGCTGAAAAACAGACGCAGGAGGATTTCAGAAACAGGAAGGGCGACGAGCAGGAGGATCGACAGACCGGAGATATAGGAAACGACGCGTTCTATTCGTCTCATTTTTTCCTGTACTCTTCAAGATACGCCTGAATCTCCTGCAGGACATCTCCTGAGTAATCCTTATCCAGTCCTGAGGAATAGGCATGGGCGATTTCCTCTTCCCACAGCTCCCATTGCTGATCGCTTAAGGTATGGACCACCAGACCGTTTTCCTTCATGATCGACATTGCCTCCTCCTCAAGCTGGGTAGAGCGCTCGTACAGGGGCTTGATATGCTCCTGGGCCGATTCAAGGAGCCGTATTCTAAGCGATTCCGGTATCCGCTTCCAGCTGCGGTCACTGAATACGAGAGCACCGAGCAGCGGAGAAATCGGATATTCAAGCATATGGTTTGCAACGCCGAAGACCTGGTAGGCCGCTGCCGCAAGGGGGCTTGTGAAGGTTGCCTCAATCATTCCCCCCTGAAAAGAGCTGAGCCAGTCTATCGTGTCGACGGGCAGAACCCTGTATCCCATATTTTTCCATATCCGTTCCATTCCCTCTTGTCCCGGAATGATCCCCAGACGCAAACGCTTTAGATCATCTGGGGTAATGACAGGTTTTGTGGAGAAAAATTTTATCCAACCGGCCATGGTCCAGGTAACCAGTTTGTACCCCTTCTCGCTGACGATCTTGTCGAAGGTCGGTTCCATCCTGGGGACAAGATAATCATACTCATCGGCACTGCGGATAATACGGGGAAGGCTCATAATGAAAAGATCGGGGCTGATGATATCAAGTCCGATGGAGGTGAGAACCACACCGTCGAGCTGCCCTACCCTCATCTTTCTGATCATGGCCTCTTCGTCGCCCGCAATTCCTCCGGCATAGATTTTTATACTGAGGCGGCCATCGGAAATTTCTTCCCAGTCTTCAGCGATCTCTTTCAGGGTCTGGTCCCATGGACTTCCGGCTGGTGCTATACTTCCGATTTTTAAGGTCAGAGCGGGTAGACTCATCACGGCAAACAGACAATACAGAACGGCAACACCAAACATGGTTTTTCTTTTCATTTTACTCCTCCGATTGTTCATCGGGAATAACGACAAAAAAATCCTCGGCATGAGCAAGAAGCCACCGAGCCTTCTCCTCTTGAAGGGTATTTACCAGCCGGGAATCAGGCCACTTTTCCATATCGACGGCGAGCCCCTTTTCAAGCATAGCCCGAAACCCCTCGTAATCCTGCTGTGGAACACAGACACCCTCGGCATAGGCGACAAAAGGGCTCACAAGTCCCTCTTCACCCAGCTTAAGCGATCGTTCAAAATGATGATATGCGGCTCGGTAGGGATCGCTGATTGGATCAATCCCGAGGCCGTGGTAATAATCGGCCTCCCATGTCCGAACGGGGTCGTCGGAGGGAGCCACATTCGGCCGATAACGCATCGCTTCGGGCAGAGCGGGAAGCACAGCAATGGCAAGCTCATGAAGGGCTCCGTAATTAAAGCCTTCGTCAAGACAGAGTGCCCGCACAAGAAGGGCATATGCGGTGGGGGCCTCCGCCATTCGCCTCATATTGAAGCCTTCGGCCGAAATTGCCCCAAACCATCCGGCGGCAGCCCAGTAGAGATCCGAAACATCTTCCTTCGAACAGTTCCCCAGTGCCTCGTCGTATCGTTTTTCATCCAACAGACGAATGCATCCGTCGTGCCGCGTTTCAAGGGCTCTTAATGCATAATCGCGTCCCCTAAGATAGAGAGAGGCGGCACGCTGTAGCATATGGCGCTGCTTTTCCCACGAGGATTCCATACTGGCAGGAAGCTGACAAAAGGCATTGGCATAAGAGACAAACCCCTCACCAGCGGCAGAAAGAAGGGCCGGATGGTCCGGATGATCGACTAATAGGGCCTCGTACATTTTCAAGGCAAAGGGCAGCGATTGTGCTGCCAATTCAGGATCGCTTTCGCCGCTAAAAACCGTCGAACTTCCTGCTCCGGTTAAGGCGTCTATTGCCATTTCCGTAGCAAATTTCGAAGGGGAGCAAGCCGTCACCAGGGCAAGAAGCAGAACTACTAAAAAAACAAGATCAAAGGTTTTTTTCATGATTTACCCCTTGTTATGTTTTGCCAATAGGGTATCAAAGGCATTTGCAAATGGAGTGTAATGTTGTTCTCCACCCTTTTTTTGTGTGGGCATGATACCAGAAAATCGCAATTCGGTCATGATATTTCTCATGCTTACCCGTTCGGCGATATTCTCTTTAGTATAGACCGATCCATCGGTATCAATGGCTACGCCCCCCCGTTCAACCACCCTCGATGCAAGGAGAATGTCACGGCTGATACAAATATCCCCGGCTTCACATTGCTGTACAAGGGCATCATCCGCCGAATCGTCCCCCTTTCCTACAAGTACCATCTCCTGATTGGAAGATTCTACATCAGGCAAAAGGCGGTCGGCAAAAAAAAGAGCGGGAATCCCCAAGCGCTCGGCCGCCCGAATCACAATGGCACGAACATTTCTCGGACAACCGTCAGCGTCAACTAATAATTTCACCCAAAAGATCTCCAGGCAGGGTGGCTATATAGGCTTGCCCCTCTCCTTTTATCTGCAAGCCGCAAGATGCAGGAAGGAAGAGACTCTGTCCGCGTTTTGCCTCCACTGAATCCGCTTGCCCCGATACTCGAAACAGAAGATGCCCCTTTGTCACCAAAACGACCGCAGGGAAACGGCCTTCAATGGTTGCTTCGCCGCCGTCGAACCGCTGCAATTCAAACTCTTGTGCCGGCGTTTGGTAGCGGAATAGCCCTGTATTCGACTTGACCGGCGTAAGTATTGCAGGGGTGGCAGAAGAAAAGATGAGCACCGATTCAAGTTCATTCATATCGATATGTTTGTGTGTAAGCCCTCCCCGAAGGACATTATCGGAGTTTGCCATAAGCTCGACGCCTACCCCTTCCACATAGGCGTGAAGCAGGCCTGCCGGTTGATAAAGGGCCTGACCGGGAGCCAAGCGGATTACATTAAGATAAAGCGGTGCCGATACGGCAGGATCATCGGGATAATAGTCGATAAATCTACGAACAAGAGCAGCTTCTTTTTGCTTTCCGTCAAGAGGCCCTCTTTCTTCCCTCGCCCAAGAAGCGAGAGCATCGGTAAGTTCTTTGCTATCCTCTTTCTCAAGATTAAGAAGGGCCGTAAAAAAGGAGGAAAGAGCATGTTCTTTTCCCTTAAGTAAAGGGAGGAGTTTTTCTTCCGCCGTACGGCTTTTTAAACGTGAAAAACCGTCGATAATTTCGCTTCGATCACGAAAGCCGCACATGGCGGTAAAAGGAGTGAGGGCCGCTATGATTTCCGGTTTGTGATTTCTATCGCGATAGTTGCGGTGAGGGGCGTCAATGGGAATTCCGGCAGCTTCCTCTCTGGCAAATCCCGCCTCCGCCTGTGCTTTATTAGGATGGGCCTGAATCGAAAGAGGCGTCTTTGCCGCAAGAACCTTAAAAAGAAAGGGCAAACGCCCACCATATTTCCCATTAATCCCGGAGCCGAGAAAAGCCTCGGGATTGGTACTCAAAAGATCTCCCAATTCCTCGAACTTCCCCTCATTAGACAATACCTTACTCGGACCGCGGGGATGGTCCCCCATCCAGAGCTCGGCAAAGGGGCGGCCATCGGCTTTGATCCCCAAAAGCTCGGGGATAGCCGTCTCTTCCCCCCAGGGATAATGCTGTACAATATTCTGTAGAAAATACGCATCACACTTCATACAACTAGTGTATACCGGTCCTCAAGAGATAGTCAAAGGGAGGGCCCTTGCCAGAAAGGGTAATATCGCCCCATACTGTAGAAACAAAACCCGAAACAACAGGTAGGAATCAAAGATGACGTCGAAAGGAAAGCTGGATACATTATTTGCAAACCAGTTCCGTCGAGAAAGCAGCTGTTTGGTCGTCAGCCCGGGAAGAACGGAACTTTGCGGTAATCATACCGATCATAATCGAGGTAAAGTCCTTGCTGCGGCAATAGATCTTGCCAAGACGGCCGCCGTTGCGGCGAGGGACGATATGCGGGTTGAGATCATCACGGAGGGGTTACCCGAACGGGTAGACCTTATAATCGATAATGACGAGCCGCGAAAAGAGGAACAAGGAAGCTCCGCTGCCCTTGTACGGGGGGTTATTGCAGCCCTTCACAGGAAGGGCTTTAAAACGAAAGGTTTTTCTGCCTTCGTTCGCAGCAGAGTGGCTCTTGGTTCCGGTTTAAGCTCTTCGGCAAGCTTTGAAGTGCTCATTGCAAAAATCATCTCCAGACTCTTTAACAACGACACTATCGATCCCTTGACCATGGCCCTCGCTGGACAAGAGGCGGAAAATCGTTTTTTCGGAAAGCCCTGCGGCCTTATGGACCAGATTGCCTGTTCCTACGGCGGTATTGTGTCCGTTGATCTGGAATATCCGGATAAGCCGATAATCGAATCGGTCGACTTTAGCTTTTACGACCACGGGTACACCCTCGCCGTGATTCATACGGGGGGTAGTCATGCCGATCTTACCGGCGATTATGCGGCGGTTCCCCAAGAGATGGAGGCTGTCGCCCGTTTTTTCGGAAAAACGGCATGTCGCCAGTTGTCGCGAAATCAGATTTTCGAAGAGCTTCCATCCCTTCGAAAATCGGTTGGAGACAGGGCTGTATTGCGTGCACTCCATTTCTTCAACGAAAATGCGCGTGTAACAGAAGCCGCTGAAGCATTAAAAAAAGGAGACATGCAGGAATATCTTTCGATCATACGGGCTTCTGCCAAAAGTAGCCGGGATCTGCTTCAGAATATCTATTCCCCATCCAAACCGGAGGAACAGAATATCTCCATGGCTTTGGCCCTTGCCGAAGAGTTGATTGATAATGATGGAGCCTGCCGGGTACATGGAGGAGGCTTTGCCGGAACCATCCAGGTCTATGTTCCCAACGACCGATTTTCCTTTTTTCGAGAAAGGATGGAGCATTACCTAGGAAAAGGAAGTGTCACTCCCATCTTAATATCCTCAACGGGGAGCGATAAACTTGACCACCAACCGTCGACCGTCGTATAAAAATAAAACGCGTACGTAATACATCAATCCGAGGAGTATCCAGATGAATATTTCACTACTACAGAAAAGCCGATATGGCTATAAGCCTGTTCTCCCGAAGGCGCTTTCAGGTGATCTGGGCACGTTAAAAACGGTGAAGGGAGAGGCAACAGAGTCGGTTGCCAATCAGAATGAACTGAAACAACTCTTTCCCATAGGCTACGGAAAGCCAATCGTTACCTTTGAACCCGGCGAGGGCAGTGTCACTTCAAGAGCCTTAAAGGTGGGTGTCATTCTTTCCGGAGGACAGGCCCCAGGCGGACATAATGTCATTGCAGGACTCTACGACGGTTTGAAGAGATGTAATCCGGAATCGAAGTTGTTCGGCTTTCTCGGAGGCCCCTCAGGGATTCTGAATGATAAAGCCATTGAACTTACCGACGGGTATGTCGACCAGTACCGCAATACCGGAGGATTCGACATTATCGGTTCCGGCAGAACAAAACTGGAAACCGAAGAGCAATTTGCCCGCTGTGCGGAAGTTTGTAAAGCCAGAGGCATAGAGGCCATCGTTATTATTGGAGGTGATGATTCCAATACGAACGCTGCAGTTCTGGCCGAATACTTTGCAAGGCAGAAACATGACCTTTCGGTGATTGGTGTTCCTAAAACCATCGATGGCGATCTGAAAAATGAGCAGATCGAGGTAAGTTTTGGTTTCGATACCGCTACAAAAACATACTCCGAACTGATTGGTAATATTGAACGTGATGCAAACTCTGCCAAGAAGTATTGGCATTTTATCAAGTTGATGGGGCGATCTGCCAGCCATATCTGCCTCGAGTGTGCCCTCCAGACACACCCAAGCATCGCTCTTATCAGCGAAGAGGTCGAAGAGAAAGGAATGACGCTCAATGAGATAGTCAACCAGATTGTCGATGTCGTTGTGACAAGGAGCAAAGAGGGTGAAGAATTCGGCGTTGCCCTTGTACCCGAAGGGTTAATTGAATTCGTTCCGGAGATGAAACACCTTATTGAGGAGCTCAATGATCTGCTGGCTCACCACGAGGAACATTTTTCTACCCTCAGGACCTTTGAGGATCAGTCCGAATGGGTAAATAAGAACCTTTCACGAGACAGTTCCTATGTCTTCTCCAGCCTGCCGAACAATATTCAACGCCAGCTCCTCATGGACAGAGATCCCCACGGAAATGTACAGGTATCAAGAATAGAAACCGAGCAGCTGCTTATTGAAATGGTTGCGGATAAGCTTGAAGAGATGAAGCACGACGGCAAATATGCGGGAAAGTTCTCTACACAGCACCACTTTTTCGGATATGAGGGGCGTTGCGCCTTTCCCTCCAATTTTGATGCAAACTACTGCTATGCCCTTGGTTTCAATGCTGCGATTCTTATCCGGGAGGGCCTAAGCGGCTATATTTCCTCCATCAGAAACCTCGGAGAGCCAGCCTCCGAATGGGTTGCAGGGGGAATTCCTCTTACCATGATGATGAACATGGAGCTTCGGCACGGAGAGATGAAGCCTGTTATCAAGAAGGCTCTTGTCGATTTATCGGGAGCTCCTTTCCGAACATTCGTCGCACACAGAGATGAATGGGCGATTAAAACCAGCTTTACCTACCCCGGCGCAATCCAGTACTACGGGCCGGACGAAGTGTGTAATAAGCCTACTATTTCCCTAAGCCTCGAGGCGGGAAAAGAGCTTATCTGATACCTATGATAAAGGGCGGTTTCAACTGACGCCGCCCTTTATGTGTTATATATAATTAATATTATTGTGATACTACGTCGTTTTTTTCCATACCCCATTTTGATGTTTTCACTTCTCATTTCACTCCTCTGTTTTTCCTGTGCAACAAGGTATCCCAATGCCTATCTCGATACCTCGATGTACAGAATCGAACAGGACCGAAAAAGCATCGAAGAAGAGGAAGGGCTTTCGTTTCCGTTGTCGGAAAAACAGTATCTGGAAGAGGACATAAACGGACACTTGCCTGAAACTATTTATATAAAGACCCGTACGCAAACCTTCAATACCAATTACAATTTCATTCTCGTCGACGGCCGCATCTACTATAAGTCGAAAGATGAGGAAACAAAGCCGACGAATTGGGCCCTTTTGACAAAAACGGGATTGCCACACAGACGTTTTTCCCTGAATTTTCATCATGCATCACGAATTGTGGAGATTTCGGCGGACGCCGATGAACTCATGGCCTTGTCCGATGAAGGAGTATTCTACCGCATCAAACTTGGCTACAGCCTCCGGCAGAGGAAAGAAAGATGGTATGATGTTCAGGGGTGGCCCTACCAATCACAGTTAAAGATAAATCCCCTTGTCGTGGGAAACCGCGCTTGGAGCATCGGTATCCGTAACGATCAGGTCCTTTGGTACGAAGATATCTATCACAATCAGCATCACTATGGGACCATGGGGATCAACACCATCTACGTTCTCGGAAAAGAAGGTCAAGAAATACGATTTGCAGATACAGGATTGCCTAGTGATTTCAGTCATAATCTTCTTGGCCCGGAACGGGGAAGTTTTATAGCTGAATCAATCAGTGCAAGTGCATCGACCATGTTCCTTATAAATGCGGCCGGAGAGATGTATACCCGTTTGGCGGATTTCGACACCATCGGGAGTGATCCGATGTTCTATAAATATACCTATGAGAAACAGGATTTCGGTATAGCAGGTTCCGATTACCGTTCCAATTTCACCCCATGGGCCCTGCCCTCTGAGCCTTGGCAAAGGCAGCCGCCCATCAACCTGTCGGAAGGGGCACGTCTATCCCGTCGCATTACGATACTTCAGACCGGAAGGGGAAATGAAGCCCGCGAACTGCGTGTCGCGGGAAGCAATGCTGCGGGAGAAAACGGATATTATTATAAGATGCTCACCGATCAAACATGGTCTTTTCGAAAGGCCCCGCTCTTTTTGTCGGAAGAGGATTTTCTTGATGATCAACTGGTTCGTAAAGGAAGTGCACCTCGGGGGATTAGGCAGGAGCATGCCTTTGAGGGCAGATTGTGGACGAACAATCTTCCGGATAGCGAATATACCTTCTCCATTCCCGATTTTTCGATTCAGGAAGGATCCTGTCATCTTATTATCCTACGGGGAGAAGAGTCTTTTACCCTCGTTCTTCACCCCGTAGAGATGTGGACCTATCTCAAGAGATATAATCCTGGCAGAGACGGTACCGCGAAGCTTTTTTTTATCACCACCGAGGTCTCCACAGATTATGAAGCCTTGTCTCCGGAATTTTCGGCAATGATACGGGACTATATTGCACCCGAAAGCCTACAGCTTTTTGCTTATGTTGCCGAGGCAACAAGCGATTATGTGCTCATAAAACCGAAAACAAGTCGTAATCAGCACTCCTATCTTTTTTTGACAAAATCGGGTGAAGAAAAACCATATAACCCCGAGATTATAAGAACGGGAGCCGAAGGAGATGATACGTTAATCTCCCGCTATATGTCGGAGGAACTAGTTCTCAAGGATCCTCATCGTGTGGACATACGGCGGAGAAGCGAGGTCGAAAAAAAGCTTGCCGAAAATATCGAGTATCGGAAAACCCTTGATAAGGCGCTGCGGTTATTTCGCGGCTATGCAAGAAGTTCCGATCTCTCACGCCTGGCCTATTCGGCCTTTGACGGACTATCATTCATCACCTTTATGCAGCATATCGATTTCCCCAAAATTAAGACCTTGACCATGTTCGGTGAACCGATCATGGAGAACAACCACAATCTCTATACCGCAATGGCCGAGAATAAGGATTGGCTGTACGGGAATATCATAGAGCTTCTTGATTTGCGCATAGCTGCGTATCGAGATCTGTTGGAAGATTTCGACGATAATAACTATACGGCAGCTGTTTCGCCCCATTATGCAGAGGACTATATCGGTTATTTTCATAAGCTTGGAATTCCTTCTTCAACACGAGGTTCCCTCTTCCTTTCCGATGGTACAACGGCACAAGGCAAGATATTTCCGATCTCGCCTCTTTTTCCGGGATTTCTTATCGTTAACGATGATACGTCGGACCTTATTCTTGTTGAACTGATAAAACCGGGACAGGCAATCTCGCATCTTCTTCAGGACGAGCAAAGGGAAAAGGTCCTCAAAACGAAGGTCCGCTTTTATCTTATGCATGCCTCCGATGGGGCAGAAACAGCGCTTTCCTCATTGCAAGGTGCAAGCGGATGGATTGAATGGGACGATAGTCACCTTACCGTTGTACAGCGAATTTCTCTTTTAAAGGCGAAACGGGTGTTTATCGCCTTTACGCACTGAAATCACAAATCAATCTTATATCTGCTTATCGGCAACGGCATCATAGGTGAGCTCAAGGGCTTTTCGCACTTCCGGATAGTTTTCGTAGAGTAAAGTCGTCAAAACCTCGATAAGAAAATAAAAAGGCAGTCGGGTACTTAATTCCGCCTGAAGAGCCGGAATTTTGATCGCCGTAATCATACTGCAATCCGACAGTTCTATTAATGGCGATTTTATATGGTTTGTAAACGATACAATCCTCGCCTTCGCTTTTTTCGCCAGCTTCACTGTCTCCAGAATTCCCTTTGTTGCTCCCGAAAAAGAAAATACAATCAGCAAATCTTCAGGACTTAATAAAGAAACCCGGTACGCCTGGACATGATCATCAGCATCAAGCGAAATGTTCCCAAACCCGAGTCGCAACAACCTGTACACAAAGTCCTGCGCCATAGGAAACGATCCGCCGAAACCGATCACAATAATCTTTCGTGCCGATCTAATATGCTGTGCCGTCTCGAGCAGAGCCGCCTCATCGGTATTCCGAACGGTAATATTCAGTTGTTTGATTACTTTTTTCCGATAGCTTTCGAGAAAAGAGCCGTTATCGCCTTCTTTTATCTGTTCAACATGATTATTTTCAGTTGCAAGACGAATTTTGAAATCCTGAAACCCAGAACAGCCGATTTTCTTACAAAAACGAATAATGGTTCCATATCCGACTCCGCTTTCTTCTATAACTTCCGTAATGGTTTTAAATATGATCTGCGGATTTCTTTTAATATAGGTAATTAATTTCTGCTCAGTCGAACTAAAAACATTCGACTGAGTCTCAATCTTATCCCATAAAAGCATATCGTTTTTATAGCACAGTTCCATTATTCTGTCTTTGTAACTTTGCTGCTATATTTGGGAATACCCGCTTTGGGGTTCTTTTTGCACGCATAGGCAACCATGAGCTCCTGAAATGTCGTCATTACCCCAAGTGCTGCCGCAATATCATTTCCAACAGGACAGTGAATAGTGATGGCATGGTCTAAAGGAGTCATGCCGGAGGAGTCTATCACTATCAAGGCACAGGAACTTTTTTCAACTATTGTGCTTAGACTCTTGGCCAGTGTCCCTGCCCTTCCGCTTTGACGAAACAGAACCAAAACACTATCCTCGGAAAGGACCTCTACCGGACCATGTCGCAGTTGGCCGGCCTCATTGCAGACAATAGGCTGGCCACTCAACTCTTCCAGGCCAAGAGAAAAAAGATGTGCAAGTCCGGAGAATAAGCTTCGTCCTGTAACAACAATGTGTCGTTTCGCATATAGTACGCCTAATGCCCGTTCCATCGCCGAAAGATCGGATTGTGCAAATGCAATAGAATTCATAACGGCCTCTTTACTGACGCCACCAAGCTCAAGGGTAATATATGCCATGACAGCCAAGGAAAGGGTAACGCTTCTTGTGCCGGCATATGCAAGCTCGGCGCCTCCCGATGCCACTATCACGTTAGTCCCTTTTGCAATGGAGCTTTCTTCACTTAGCGTTATGCCGTAAACCTCTCCATCGGAAAGTAAATTCATACATTTAACAGTCTCTATGGATTCTCCTGATTGTGATGTCAGGATCACCAGCCGGTCATTGATGGCCACCGGACTATAAAGGAATTCCGAAGCGGTCATTGCCCAGGCTTCAACGCCGCAGGCTCGTAATTGCAAGGAAAATATCTCATTAACAAAGTGTGAAGCCCCCATGCCTAAAAGGAGCACCTTTTTCCGCTCTTGAATTCTTGCCGCAAGTTTTGCCATCTGCATATGCTGTTGCCTGTAGGTCTGTACGGCGTCCGCCGCCTGCTTATTCATCTCGACCAAGAGCGATTCGACTCCTGTCGTATCGGCAAGGAGCATTTTATACTTGTTCAATAGTTCGCTCATTTTTTATCATTCCTCCGTGTATGCCATTAATGCAGCTCCATAACATCCTGCCAATGATCCCTTACGTGCCGGTATCAATCTCGTTTTCCCGTATGTTTGAAGCAGGCGTTCAAGCAGACAATTAAGGTCGGGAATAATATATTCCACAAGCAAGTCCTGTATTCCGCCTCCGATGATGATGATTTGGGGATGAAAGATGATCGAAAGCCCCAGCACGGCATCGGCCAAGGCCTTAACCAAACGTTTTCGGAATTTCTCTTTTTCTTTATCTGCACCCTGGGTCCGTAATACATCCTCCGGAGATGACGCAAAGCGCAATTGTGCATCCCTATTTATTGCGGTTCCCGACAGGACATTCTCCAGGCATGCAGTTTTTCCGCAGTAACAGGGGATATCGGCATCAACGCCTACCGGGATGTGGCCGATCTCGGGATGCACTCCGCCTGGAAGGCGAAAGATTTTTCCATCAAGGCGGATCGAACACCCGACCCCAGTTCCGAAAGTCAACATGATAGAGTTGTCCGGTGAGACATTCATGCTCGCAATTTCTCCCACATGGGCCGTATTCGCATCATTCTCAAGCAGGACGGGAACCTGCAGGCGTTCCCGAAGAGCCATAGTGAGGCTGTGTCCTTCAAAGCCCGGGAGGGTATAGGGATTTTCAATAACACCTGTCTTGATATTGAGCGGCCCGGAGCAACCAATACCAAGCGAACAAAGCACGCCTCCGGAGTTCTTGAGCATCGTACCTATCTCTTCAGAAATGGTATCAACGGCTCTCTCCATTCCGTCTATCGAACAGGTTGGAAAGCTTGTAGTATCAACAGGCTGTTTTTCGGCATCAAGCAACATGCATTTCATTGATGTTCCGCCTATATCCAAACCGGCATACACGTTCAATCCTTTACGCCTCCCATCATCAAACCTCTCACAAGAGAACGCTGAAGAAGCAACCCTATGCAGACCGGAGGAAGCGACGCCAAAACGCCCCCTGCGGCGATAAGGTTGTAATTTGATTGTCGACCAGAAGCAAGATTGGAAATTACAACCGGTAGGGTAATCGCATTTTGACTGTTGGTATAAAGCATTGCATAAAAATATTCATCCCATGCCATGAGAAGCGAAAGAAGTGCAACGGTACCGAGTGCCGGAAGTAAAAGAGGCAAGACAATAAGTGAAATTCGCTTGGTAAAACCTGCCCCGTCAATGATGGCGGCCTCCTCTAAGTCATAGGGAATGGTATCGATATTTTCTTTGATAAGCCAAACGCAGAAAGGAAGGATGATTGTGCAATACACAAGAGCAAGTGAAAGAGAATTATCCAACAATCCTATTCTTGAAAGGATGCGGTATAAGGGCAGCGCATATGCAATAGGCGGCAACATAAAGGTAAAGATTGCAATCTTGAGAATGATATTTTTCTTTCCCGGATAGCGTGAAAATACCCAGGAAGCGGGAATGGTAACAAATATGGAAATAATGACCGCCGCTAATGCAGTTTTGAGACTATTTCGAAGGCCGTAGAGAAAAAGCGAGCCTCTACTGTTTAGCCCGACTAGCAATAGTCTTTTATATGATGTGATATCAATTTTCCCGGGAATCCAGTGGAGGGGTTTTGTGGTGAGATCTGCAGATGAACTCAGCGACATGATGATCAACCAGAGAAAAGGTAAAAGAATATACATCACTAAAAGGATGATGGCAGCATACTTCAAAACGATGAAAAGTTTATTGGTCCGCATGGTACTATCCTATGATGATCGTTTTGTCGTGAGTACACGAAGGTACATACATATCAATATCATGATCAGAGCGACCATAATAATTGCAAAGGCAGAACCAGATCCCATTCGCGAATTGGTGAAAGCCTCCTGATAAACGAAAATACTTCCCGACCTTGTCTTATTTGCAGGCCCTCCCTTTGTCATAATGTAGATGATGTCGAATACCTTGACGGTTTCTATGATGCGTAAAACAAGGGCAACCTGAAGAGAAGGTATGATATGAGGCAGTGTTATATAAAAGAAACGCTGGCCGGCCCCTGCCCCGTCGATCTTTGCAGCTTCGATTTGTGACAAGGGTAATGTTTGTAAGGCGGAAAGCGTGATCAAAGCCACCAAAGAAAAATTCTTCCAGACATCGGCAAACATAATCGACGGTAAAGCCCTATCGGCATTGCTCAGCCAGCTGGTGTACTCTTTCATAATGCCAAGTTGAAATAGTAGGGAATTCAGTGCTCCATATTCTGGATTATAGATCAATCTCCACATGATGGCATTTACGACAGTAGGAACGGCCCATGGTAAAATGAGTAGGGCCCGTACAAGGCTTCTTCCTATAAACGGTTGGTGAACCAACAACCCGACAGATGTTCCCAGAACCATTTCGGATGTGACAACAACTAAGGCAAACAACAAAGAAACTTTTAAGGAGCTCAGGAAACCATCATCGTGAAAGGCATCTACAAAGTTTTGCCATCCAACGAAACCGGCAGGTTCAAGCCCCATGAGCGTCGTATCCGTAAAGCTGAGAAAAAATGTTTGCAGCAAAGGCCATCCTATCATTGTCCCCATGATTACAACCATGGGGACAATAAGTACATTGCACTTGCGAGCTTCTGCGATACTCATTTATTTAATTTCCGAGATTTTCTGCACTGCCTCCTGCAGGGCCTTTTGTGGGGGAATGTCACCATAAAGTGCAGACTGGATATACTGCTGCAGAATAGCACTTGCTTCCTGATAATTGGGCTCACTGGGACGAACATTCATAATCGAGAAAGCCTTTTTTGAGGCCTCGACCAACAGTTCCCTCCCTTCACGAAGCTTAGGATCATCATACGAGGCCGTCCAGACGGGGAGCTGAAGATTGGAATAGGTATCCTGCACATCCTTACTCGACAGATACAAAATGTACGCTAAGGCTTCCTCGAGATGAGGCGATTTAGCTAAAACGCTCAAGCCCATCGAACCGCTCATCGCAGCAGATTCTTTGATACCGGAGGCCCCCGGTAAAACCATGACTCCCACATCTTCTTTTTTCAGGCTACTCTCCTTTGGGTCGGTCGCCAAAGCAAACATATACGCCCAGTTCAATGTAAATGCCGCGTCTCCGCTGGAAAAAACGCGACGTACATCTTCTTCCAGATACTCAAGCGAGTTAGGATTTAATAATCCGTTCTCCTTCAATTGCAGAAGAAATTCCAGGGCTTGGACTCCTGTAGTATCTAAAGTGTATTTCCCGTTTTTATCTTGAAAGGAAGCGCCATAGGCTTCCAGAAAATTGGAATAGACACACATGAGGGCCTCTGCCTGGGCAAGACTAAAAACGAAGGGGTATTCTACAATCCATTTTTCCTTCAAAGCCTTGCCCATGGCTACCATGTCCTCGATACTGGTAGGCGCTTGCTGAAATCCCGCAGCTTTCAGCATTGTCGTATTGTAGTAGAGGTACATGGTATCGAGAAACCAGGGGACCCCATACACTTTTCCTTGCTTTGTCGTAAAGTTCCAGCCGCCAGCCAGACCCCCCTTTTTATAAGAAGTAGGTATTTGATCGGTTATATCGCGTAACATCCCCTTGGAAACGTATTCGGCGAACCATATATCATCTACGAGTACCGCATCGTAGGGTCTGTTCGACCCATATGCAAGGAGGGTTTTATTTCTCAATTCCTCGTACGGCACAAACTCTGTATACACCTTGATATTCGGATGTTCCTTCATAAAATCGGCTGTCATATCATTTACGTTTTGTTCCGAATAGGCGGCCTGGGCCATCCCCAGGAACCTCAGCTCAATCTGCTCAGGCCCCTGAGACTCTTTGGAGCCAGTCGCGAAAACAGGAGAGAGAGCAAGCGAGCAAAGCAAGCAGACCAGAAATAAACCACCCTTTTTCATGGAATTTCCTCCTTTGGATTTTGATGCACCAATCAAAAGAAGTAAAAACACACTTTTATCGAAGTGTATTTTATATCCACAATATTGTATTGTAAAGGATAATATATCCATTAATTTTTTATGGTGGTTTTTCGATACCATCTCCAAAAAACTTGCGGAAACAATCATGTACGTCTTATACTTTTGTATACTTATTTTTACTTCCGCAAAGGTCTCACTCCAACATATGGATGGCCGATCTACGGATAGTTACTTCATGGAGTGTGGATATGTACTCAAAGCATGCGACAATTGGAAACAAGCTCATTCTGGTCATTACATTATTGCTGCTGGTAATCTGTGGAGGCATGGGCTGTGTAGCCTATCTCAGTGCCGCAAAAGAGATAAAATCAAGTGTCTCGGAATCTCTTGAGGAGATTGCAACGGATTCCGCCAGGTACATTCGTACGGTAATCGACAATAAGCTGCTCGAAATCGAACTTCTCGCAAGTCAGGAGGCACTACGCAGCAACAACTGGACAGAGCAAAAATCTATTCTTAAGGACAAAGCAACTCAACTCGGGTATTTGGGGATGGGAATTGTCGGGCCGGATGGCACAGCACACTACCCCGACGGCAGTAACGCAGATCTCAGCGACCGTGAATATATCAAGAAGGCCTTTACCGGAACAAGCGTAATCTCCGATGTGATTATCAGCCGAGTCACGAAGCAACCGGTTATCATGTTGGCAACGCCAATCAAAGATGTAAAAGGAACGATCTCTTCGCTTTTGATCGCCAGACTCAGCGGTACCATTCTTTCCGACATTGCAGAAAAAGTCTGTTATGGTGAAGATGGATATGCATACATTATAAATAATCAAGGTATACTTATTGCCCATCCCAATAGTGACTGGGTCATTCAGGAACGGAACTTTTTGAAAGAGGGAAAGAACAATCCCGAATTTAAACGCCTATCTGAAACGATGGAGCGCATGGTTTCAGGAGAAACGGGCTTTGATGAATATCCCTTTATGGGGGCCGTTCGTTTCTTCGGTTTTGCACCCATCGGTAAAAACGGTTGGTCCATAGCCATTGTTGCGTCACGTAAAGAGGTTATGAGGGGGACAATAGTGATGGCCAAGAGAATGATCGTTCTCTTTCTCGTTTTTCTCCTTGTCGGGATAACGGCGGCTCTCTTCTTTGCAAGGGGAATCAGCAGGCCCATACAGAAGGTGATGCGTACCTTAAAAACGGTAGCCGAAGGCGATCTAACGCAAAAAGTTTCCGTAAACACCGGGGATGAAATCGGCCTTATGAGCAGCAATTTGAACAGCACCATCGATAATCTTAGCGAAATTGTCTCTACCATTCGAGGCAGCGTGGAAGAAACGCAGGGGTCGATTCAGGAACTGCTTTCAGCAATGGATAAGGCCAAAATTTCTTCCGACGATATTGCTTCTCTTGCCGAGAAGGTAAAACAAGCAACCATGAAGCAATCAACGGTGGTTCAGGAGGTTTCATCCACCATCGAAGAGATCAGCCAGACCATAGAGGCACAAGATATAAAGATCAATTCGCAGGCGGCCAATGTAACGGAAAGCTCTGCTGCCATCAAACAGATGATCGTCAATATCCAAACCATTGCAGAGGGCCTGGCGGCCACCTCGAAAGAGTTTGAGAGGCTGAACGAGGTTGTCTCATCGGGGAGAAGCAATGTACACGCACTTAAAGAGATTATCACCAACCTTTCAAGCCAATCGGAAAGCATTGTTGAGGCAAACGATACGATCACCAATATTGCATCACAGACAAATCTTCTTGCCATGAATGCAGCCATTGAGGCCGCTCACGCCGGTGAAGCGGGAAAGGGGTTTGCAGTGGTCTCGGATGAAATAAGAAAGCTTGCGGAAGTTTCCAACCAGCAATCCCATGTCATATCAGAGGGGCTGACGCTCTTCCGCAATGCAATTGTCTCTTCTGTTTCCGTATCGACGGAGGCACAAAGCTCTTTTGAGGCCATTGTCGAGTCCGTGGGAAAGGTGACACAGATTGAAAAGGAAATACAGGCTTCCCTTGACGAACAAGCGGGGGGAAGTTCTCAGGTATTGGAAGCTTTATCGGATATCAGCCAAATTACGGAAGAGGTTCATGCCGGTTCAAACGAGATGCTTACAGGCAGCAGATCCATTCTTCAGGAAATAAGCAAACTGGTGGAGATTTCCGCCGACGTCAAGGAATCGGTTCTGGCCGTAGCGGAAAAATCGAAACAGGTGGATATCATTGTTCATCAAGCCGTCGACCTGTTGCATTCCAGTAATACCGGTATCGCCTCAATGGAAGAAAAGGTATCGCTCTTTAAGACCTGCTGACAGGATCTGACAGAATGCTGCTGCGTAAAAGTTACAACAGCCCGGTAAGGATTTTTGCAACTTCCTCAACAGGGATTTTTGCCGGGCTGTTTTTCATGGAAGCTTTGGCGGCCAAAGCCGTAAGCTCTTCCTCGGTGAAACCGTATTCGGAAAATCCGGGCAGAGGGTAGCTATGTTGCCACGAAGCAAGCGTTTCGTTGAGAAGTACAATCCCGCTGTCGGCGGCTTCCCGTGCCGCAGAGAACGCCGCTTCCCGTCCTTTTATACGCCCCGAAAGCAAATAACCGCAGGCAGCATAGCGAATCTTTCCATCATTTGAAAGTATATGCATCGTTAAAGCCTCGGTAACGGGCGGAAGTAACAGGCCGCAGACAACCCCGTGCGGAATAGCATGAATTCCCCCCAACACTCCGGCAGCACCATGAACAAGGCCTAATCCGGCACTTGCAAGGGCTATACCGCTGTAAAAAGCGGCAAGGGCCATATCAGAACGTACCCGGTAGCGCGTCTGTCGCTCCGCTTCGGAACTGCCGTCCCCATTCGCTTTTGAGAATTCACAGACCGAAGGAAAGGCCTCGGCAGAAAGAGAAAGGCCGGTAAAGCTATATAAATCGGTGAGTATGGTGGCTTTTGTAGAGACCGCGGCCTCCAGCAATTGCGTAACTGCATCCCAACCGGCAGGCGCACTCACGCCGTAGGGGGCGGCATCAAGGAGCATGGGGTCAAAAATTACCACATCGGGAATAAGGGCCGGATGGCGCATCGACTTTTTAAAGCCCGCTGTTCCGACGGAGGAAAGGACGCTATTTTTCGTGGCCTCGCTACCGGTACCGCTGGTGGTGGGAATGGCAATCAAAGGAAGGCGTGTTCCGGCCGGAAGCAGGTCCCCGACCCCTTCAAGATAACGCAGGGATGGCTCCTCCATCGTTGCACAGGCGGCCGCAGCCTTAGCCGTATCGATAACACTTCCCCCTCCGATGCCGACGACCATAAGTTCGGCTCCCCGCTCTTGCCGCTTTTTCTTTATATCGGCGACACACCGATCTACCAGCGCAGGCGAAGGCTCGCCGGAAACATGAAAGCGTAAAAGTCCAAAATGTTCTTCGTATAGCCCTGCAATGATACGGGAAGAAAGGGGGTTACGATCGAAAGAGGAACCGCCGCTTATGAGCGCAACGGTTGAAATAGAATCCCCCCACCCTTCTCGAATCACTTTCCCAAGTCGGAGCACACTACCGGCACCCATGAGGGTTCGGGGAACAGCTTCCAGCGCAGCACCTTCTTCATGCATGATTAGCTCCGAGAAAGAGGAAGTTCGATCCGGCGACGATCAGGATCACGGGCCTGTCTGAAGAATATTGCAACATTTCCAATGACGGAGATAAGTTCGGCGGAACATTCACCGGCAAGATATCGGCTCATCTCCCGCTTTTCCTGCTTGTGATCTACGAAGCGAAGCTTCAGCAGCTCGTGTTCATCGAGGGCACGCTCGGTCGCACGAACAATATTATTATTCATTCCCTCTTTTCCCACCATCACTACGGGATCAAGGTCGTGGGCCAGCTTGCGCAGATAAGCCCGTTGTTTACTACTAAGTTCCATTTTCGAAGATTAGCGCGAATAGCGGAAAAAGTCGATCCCTATCCACTTTGCAGGATCGGCCATCGATGCATCGATCATACCGATAGCAACCTTTGCCGTTGTTTCCGCCACAAGGTAGTTCTTCCCGTCGAAGGAAAAGCGTGCACCATTTCCTGTGACATCGGTACCGACAAGGCTATGGCCATAGACATCAGATACCATCAGAACGGAATCGATCCCGAAATGGTTGAGTACGGCGGCAAGCAAAAGCCCCCTGCTGTCACAGTCCCCTTCTCCTGATACAGCCACGGCAAGAGGGCCGTCGAGATCACTCACCCCCCCGCTTCTGCGATAGGAAAAACCCTGGACCCAGCCAAGCAGGCGTGCGGCAATTTCCCTTTGGGTAAGCCCATCCTCATTATCAGAACGGGAAATCACTCTATCGAGAAGCCGATAAAGGGAATCGAGCCTGTGATATGAATCCCGGTAGATAATCCGATAGTAACGCTGCCAAGCCTCTGCCGCCAGGGGGGTACCGGCATAGGTAACAAGGAGGTTCGCCTCCCTCTCAATAACCCATGCAGCCGCCTCAATATCCACACTGTCATAGACAAGGCTCTCGTTGGAATCCTCAAACGTAAAAGGACTTAGTCGTTTTTCTCCTCCATTTTCGCCGAAAAGATAGCTTGTCACAGGCCCAGGGCGAAGCCTGTCATCATCACTCATACTAAAAGAATCAAGTCCTGATAAAAGTACCGTCGACATCGCCGAAAAACGATCGGGATCGGTTAAGGCCATCAAAACAATATCGAGGTGGGCCCCCTCAATGGCAATCAGGTAGCCGTGAAAAGCAATACCATCCCCGGGGAAAATGAGAATATCGGAAAAACGCGCATTTCTTCCCCGATAGGAGAAGGCGTCGGTTTGTTGCTCATCCGCGGCCAAGAGTTCGATCAGATCTTTGACCATGGTATCGGCATCATCCCAGGTATCACCCTCGTAGATCTTCAGACGAAGATAACCGCCCTCTCCTGAAGGTGCAAAGGTCACGTTTTGGTCGTCTCCTCCCACATACTCCCAGCCCGTCGGAGGATCAAGGCCGAGGTTGTTTCCCAAATGTATCGGCCCTGCGCCAACGGAGGGGAGCACAGGAAGAAAGAAAAAAGCGAGCAGAAGCCATAAAAGGAAGCTCCGGCCCGATTTCATCTACGCTTCTCCTTCCACCGCAAATCGTTTTATCTTTTTGGTAGTGGTCATTTCCATTGCTTCGCCGGTTATTATAACCCTTGCGATCTTTTTATATGAGAGGAGGTCGCGGTTGACTTCATCAACGATCTCTTGGATCCTTGCCTTAATTTCCTCGGGCGTATATGCGCTTCCCCGTTTTTTGCCCAAAGCTTCGAAGGCATCCGGGCTCGGATAAATAAGAGCCTCGATTCCCTCGCTTTTCATCTTCTTGTCGATAACGAAACCGCGTACAAGAATCTGTTCGATCTCGTCGAAAAGCTGGAATCGGTCCTCAATCTCTTCGGGAAAGACATTTTTCCCACCTTCGGTAACGATGAGATTCTTCTTTCGGCCGGTAAGATAAAGGTAGTTATCATCGTCGAGGTAGCCGACATCGCCGGTGCAGAACCATCCGTCATCGGTAAAAACCTCACGGGTGGCGGCCTCGTTGTTGTAATAGCCCTGCATGACTACCGATCCCTTAACGACGATCTCACCAATGCCGCTTTCGTCTGGATTAAGGATTTTCATTTCGACATGGGGAATGATCTGCCCGACGGAGTTCTCTTTATAGGCCTCTTTAGGGTTGAGATTGATGATCGGCGATGTCTCGGTTAATCCATAGCCCTGGACGAAATCGATCCCAAGCTGGTTGAAAAGGCTAAAAGTCGAAGAGGGAAGCGGTCCGCCGCCGCAGATACAGATGCGGTTGGTATCCAAAGAAAGCTTGGCGAGCAGCCCCTTAAACATCGCCTTTCCCGGATTTACCTTAAAAATCTTTTTGATAAGCCCACTGAGATACATAAGGCCCCGGATAATTCCGTATACAAGAACCCCCTTCTCCCGAATTCCCCGTAAAAGTCCTTTAAGCATCTTGTTAAAGAGCATGGGAATGGCAAGAAACATGGTTACCTTCCCCTCTTTCAAATCATGGAGGATCTGTTTGATAGCAAGTTTTTTCGCAAAAATAATCTCGGCTCCCACCGACAGCGACTCTATAAAGACCGCAAGCATGGTGTAGCTGTGGTGCAGAGGAAGAAGGGCATAGAAAACGTCGGTGTCGAAAATATTCATATTGCCCTGGGCCAGGTAACAGTCGGAAACAAGGTTTTTATGTGTCAGCATAACCCCCTTGGGATCCCCCATTGTTCCGCTGGTGAAGAGAATGGCGGCGAGATCGTCCTCTTCGGGATACTCTCTCGGAAGAGATTCCGACTCCACACATTCGAAAACATACCCCGGTTTCCGTGGGGAAAGGCTGATCTTATCTTCTTTCGAAAGGATCCCGTTCCCGTCAAGCTGATCAAATTTTTCTTCATCCGAAAAAAGAAGCTTTACATCGGCAAATTTCATCAGTGCATTAAGTTCAGGCACATGCAACTGATAATCAAGGGGAACAACAATCCCGCCGGCAAAAAGCACGGCAAGGTAGGCGACGGCCCACTCCGGACTATTTTTCCCGGTTACGGCCACCTTATCGCCCTTACCTATCCCCAGTTTGACAAGATAGTTTCCAACCCTCTCGACCAAATCCAGGGCCTCACTGTAATTGAGAAAAATATTATCAGGTTCGTAAATGGAAAAACAGCGATGTTCAGGGTACCTACTTGCAGTTATACGGAACATTTCGACCAAGGTTGGCCATTCGCCCATAAAAACAGTGCCCCTGTATGTATCGAGAAATTTCCACGGTTCTTTGTTTCGCTTCTTCATGAAAACTCCTTTGGCCCCACGGCCGTAGGGAAAACTATAGCTTATCTGTGCGGTTGAAACAACCATTCTTTACATTTATCCCGTTCATAGCTATTTTATGATCATGGCAGGAAAAAAGAAAGATAACAATTGCTGGAATAAAGATACCCCCCAGGGAAGCTGCAAGGATGATGATAAACTCTTCGGCCGATTCCCCAAGGGGCAATTTCACTTTTCCATATGGTATTTCCTCATTGTTTTCATAGCATTATCAATGATAAATACGATGCTGGCAAAAACCCCGGCTACCCAGGTACCCTTTAGTCAATTTAAAAACCTCATTGAGGACGGAACTATCGACAGGGTACAGATGAGTGAGCATGAGTACCTCGGCTTTCCCGAGACACGCGGAACCAATGGCCCAGGTGTCGGACAACCTGGCGGACAGACCTATAAAACGGTACCGGTGAACGATCCCAGCTTCATCAAGCTGATGGACGAGAAAGGGGTGAGCTACGCTGCTGTCGATAACAGCGGAAGTCAAAGTATCATGGTTCTCTTAAACTGGATTATCCCCATTGCCCTGCTCTTCGTCCTGTGGCGTTACGTCCTCAAAAAAATGGGGAATGTAGGTGGCAATGTAATGAGCTTCGGCCAAAATCGTGCGCGCATTGTTGCCGAAAGCGAGACAAAAACCACCTTCAACGATGTCGCCGGTGTCGAAGAAGCGAAAGATGAGTTGGTGGAGGTCGTCGATTTTCTCAAGAATCCCACAAAATACACGGCAATAGGTGGCAAGATTCCCAAGGGTATTCTTCTGATCGGTCCTCCCGGGACAGGAAAAACTCTTCTTGCAAGGGCCGTGGCCGGTGAAGCAGGCGTCGTCTTCTTTCGTATGAGCGGAGCCGACTTCGTCGAGATGTTCGTAGGTGTTGGTGCTGCAAGGGTTCGCGATCTCTTTCGCCAGGCGCGGGAGAAGGCCCCCTGCATCATCTTTGTCGACGAACTTGATGCCATAGGGAAAAGCAGAGCGAACAACATCGGGGGCAACGACGAACGGGAGCAGACCCTCAATCAGCTATTGGTCGAGATGGACGGCTTTGATGCGACAAGCGGTGTCATCCTTTTGGCCGCCACAAACAGGCCCGAGCTTTTGGACCCTGCACTTCTGAGGCCCGGCCGATTTGATCGTCAGGTCCTTGTTGACCGTCCCGACCTCGAGGGGCGGGCGGCTATTCTTAACATCCATGCAAAGGATGTTAAACTCGACAAATCTGTTGATTTGAAGGAGATTGCCGCATCCACCCCCGGGTTTGTAGGTTCCGATCTTGCAAATGTTATCAACGAGGCGGCCCTACTTGCGGTACGGGGAGGACGTGATCTTGTTACCATGGCCGATCTTCATGAGGCAATCGAAAAAGCGGTGGCGGGGTTACAAAAGAAGAATCGTCTGATCAATCCAAAAGAACGTCGGATCGTTGCCTACCATGAAACGGGTCATGCCCTTGTTGCCGCCGCAACCCCGGGCTCCGATCCTGTACAAAAGATATCGATCGTACCCCGGGGCCTTGGGGCCTTAGGCTATACCCTTCAAATGCCAATCGAAGATCGTTATCTCATGAGTCAAGGAGAACTCATCGGTAAAATCGATGTTCTTCTTGGGGGACGCGCCGCCGAACAGATCATCTTTAATGAAATATCAACCGGCGCATCAAATGATTTGGTGAAGGCGACGGATCTTGCCCGCAACATGATCACCGAGTACGGGATGAGTGAGCGTTTTAAAAATGTCGCCCTTACTAAGCGGGCACACAGCTACCTGGGCGGTGAGACGAATCAGAGCAGGGAGTATTCCGAATCGACCCAGCAGTATGTGGATGAGGAGATTGCACGAATCATAGATGAGCGCTACGAGGCCGTTCTCAAACTTCTTAAAGAGCAGCGGCCCGTACTTGAAAAGTGTGCCGCCCAACTCTTGGAACGCGAGGTGATGGAATCGGATATCTTCATCGACTTACTTAAAGAAGAAGGCTTTCCCGTAAAGAATCTTCAACAATGAAGAGCGGGTGCTCAGGAGCACCCGCAATACGATGCCCTTCCGTATCGAGCCAGTTGAACCATACTCCGGGTCTTGTCGAGACCTGGAGCGGCGAGTACCCTTTTTTATAGATCATTGATCGATTTTCTTCGATCAGGTAGCCAAGGCAGAGGTAACGCATACCCCTGCTTTTTGCAAGAAGTACTTCGTGAAGTATTGCTACGCGTCCCGGGCTGTAAACCGCGTAATCCTCATCCCAGTAACAGTAGACGGCCGAGCAGGTATCTCCGACAAGATCGATATGACTCACGGCAACGGTCCGTTCCTTATCGCGAATACGGAGTAGCGCAGCTCCGGGAGTCGCAGCGAAAAAGGAGTCGACAAACGAGTCATAACTCTCCTGCTCGTCTTCAGCGGGAAAAGGAAAACGTTTTTTGTGCCGCAAGTAGAGCTCGAAAAGGGCCGGGTCCGGCAGTGGGTGGCTCTCAAGAGAAACCTCAAAACCAGCTCGTTCGGTTTTTCTCAAAACCCGTCTGTCGGAGCGGGAAAAACAGTATGCCGATGCATCGATACGAACGGGAACACATTTCCCGCACCAGAGGCAACGCGGCCTAAAGAGAAAGCGGCCGAAATGGCGAAAGCCCTGCTTTAAAAGATAGTTAATTCCCGATTCGGAGAATTCAACTGCAATAGCCCGCTCTGTCTGCGCACTGATGCCGGGGAGATAGGGGCAAGGGGTTTGAACCTCGGGAAGAGGAATAAGCGTAACATTCACGAGAGCTATCATACTGCTTTCAAAGCCTTTCGACGAGGGGTGTCGTCGTTGACTGAACGCCTATGGTTGGCTACATTGTGGGTCTGAAGGAGTATGCGCATGATGATTCGTTACTGGAAAGAGTTGAATAGTGCCGAGCAGGCAAAGCTGTTTCGCCGCTCGGAAATCGATATTGAAGCGGTAAGTAATTCGGTACACGCAATCATAGAACGTGTAAAAGCCGAAGGAGACGAAGCTGTTTTATCCCTGACCAAAGAGTTTGATAAGGTGGAACTCTCTGCCGGGCATCTTCGCGTTTCGAAACAAGAGATAGCGGAAGCAAAGCAGCTGCTCAAGCCGCCGGTGAGAGGCGCCATAGAACATGCAATCCGTAATGTGAAGAGATTCCACGAAGCCCAGAAACCGGAGACCATGAAGGTAGTGGAAGTCGAACCGGGGCTGTTTGTCGGAGAACGGGCCACAGCCATAGAGAGTGCCGCCCTTTATGTTCCCCGCGGACGCGGGAGCTTTCCCTCCATGCTGTACATGCTTGCCGTTCCGGCGGCCATTGCCGAGGTACCGAGAATCGTCATCACCACTCCACCGGGAAAAGATGGAAGCGTTGATCCTGCCTGCCTCTACGCCGCCGAGCTTCTTGGCATCGATGAAATCTATCGAGTCGGAGGGGCCCAGGCCATAGCCGCCCTCACCTTCGGAACGGAAACTATACGGCCGGTGGAGAAGATCGTAGGCCCAGGCAGCATGTATGTGACCGCAGCAAAACGGCTTCTCTACGGAACGGTAGATGTCGGCCTTCCCGCCGGTCCCTCGGAATCCATTCTGATAGCGGATGAAACAGCCGATCCGGAGCTGGCTGCAAAAGATATCCTTGTGGAAGCCGAACACGGCTCAGACTCCTCGGCCCTGCTCATTACCCCGGACAGCAAGCTTGCCGAAAGGGCTGCAGAAATCATACAAGAGCGTATTGCCGACCTGCCGGAGCCGAGGAAAGGGTTTGTCAGCGACGTACTTGACGGGGGCTACGGCGGAATCATCGTTACGGAAACAATGGATGAGGCAGTCTCGATCACCAATCAATTTGCTCCCGAACACCTGGAGTTGATGGTATCGGACCCCTTTTCTCTTGTGGGCAAAATTCGCAACGCAGGAGAAATCCTTCTTGGCAGAAACATCCCCTTCAGCTGCGCAAATTATATGGCGGGAGCAAACGCCGTATTGCCCACCGGCGGTAAGGCCAAAACATATTCCGCCGTCTCGGTACGTGATTTTATGAAATACTCTTCGGTGGTGTGGGCCACGAGAGAGGGCTACGATTGCATTGCCGACGATACCCGTAATCTTGCCCTCTACGAGGGTTTTATCACCCATGCGGCAGCCGTAGACCGGCGCTGGAGCTAAAAGATGTTCCAAACGGTAGATCAACTTTTCTCGTACCTTGAAACCTTTACCAATTTTGAAAAGGATCGGATCTCGGCATTGCGGCACGAACGGCTCGATCGTATGAGGTTGCTGCTCGCCCATGCAGGAATGCCTCACGAAGGGAAAAAGATCATACATATTGCAGGCTCCAAGGGAAAGGGCTCGACGGCGGCCTTTATCGGTTCCGGGCTTTCGGCGCTCGGCTATAAAACGGGGAATTACCTCTCCCCTCATATCAGCAACTATCGCGAGCGTATAACCTGCAATGGCAATTTTTTCCCCGAAGAGAGCTACCTTCGGGCAGGGAAAACCATCACGGATCTATTGGATTCAATCGACGACCCAGAGTTTCAGGCCCCCTTCGGCCCCACCGCCTTTGAACTACTTACCCTTCTTGCCCTGCTCGTTTTTCGGCAAGAAGGTTGTGACCGTTTCGTTCTCGAAACCGGCCTCGGAGGACGACTGGACGCGACCAACGTAGTTACCCCGATTGCATCTGTCATTACACCGATAGAAATGGAACACGCCGATGTTTTGGGTGATACCATAGAGAAAATCGCCGGCGAAAAGGCAGGGATCATCAAACCGGGTGTGCCTGTTTTCTCAAGCAGGCAAGAGAATGCCGCTTTGGAAGTTCTCCGAAAACGGGCGAAAGAGCTGGGAAGTCGGTTTTACTATCTTCCGGAAATATATCCTGTAGTTCGCTCCCGCTGCAGCCTCTATGGTTCAGAAGTGGAAATAGAAGGGGCAGAAGAGAAGAAGCATTTTTCGATAGCCATGACAGGCGATTTCCAGGCCGAAAACGCCGCCCTTGCCTATTTGGTTTTGCGTACCGTAGAAACAGACAGCGAGGCGCTCTTCTCCGGATTCGCCTCCGCGACCCTGCCGGGGCGAATCGAAACGATCTCCTCCGATCCCCTGATTATTGTCGATGCCGCCCATACGGAAAGTTCGGTGAGAAGAGTCATAGCCAATTTCAGAAATATGTTTGATGACGGGGTCATTATCTTTGGATCGATCAGTGGAAAACGCAGTGATGCCATGGCCGCTCTTATAGCCCCCAATTTCCATGATATTATCATTTCGCGCCCGGGAACCTTCAAGAAAAGCGATCCCAAGGCACTTTTAGAAATTTTTAGGCGTTTCAATAAAGATGTTATTTTACAAGAAGATCCCACACAGGCCTTGGAGACGGCAAAAAAGCTTGCCGACGGCAAACGGCCGATTCTTGTACTTGGCTCCTTTTATATGGCAGGAGAAATACGCTCTCGAGTGGTGCACAAGAGTACCCAGGAAAAGGTAAACGTGTTAAGATAGTTTCATGATAATATCCCGAAAAGCACGAGAGTTGACCCCATATGTTCCAGGAGAGCAGCCGGGACAGCAGGGCCTCTATGTGAAACTGAACACCAACGAAAATCCCTATCCTCCATCCCCGGCGGTGGAGGATGCCCTTCGCCGCTACAGATGGGAGGATCTTAGGCTCTATCCTGATCCCTGCTCGCTCGCCCTTCGGACAACCATCGCCGCTCGTTTTGAACTTCCGGTCGAACAGATCTTCGTCGGCAACGGTTCAGACGAGGTATTGAGCTTTGCCTGGTACGGCTTTTTCGACCCCGAAAATGGTCCGGTACTTTTCCCCGAGCATACCTACAGCTTCTATCCCGTTTATTGCGATTATTATGGCCAACCCTATGAACGAATACCCCTGGCATCCGATTTTTCGGTTGATATCTCGCTTTACCTGGAGCGCATGAAGGAAGAGTATGCCGGAATTGTTATCCCCAATCCCAATGCTCCGACGGGAATCGCTATTTCTCTGCAGGAGATCGAAACCCTCCTTCAGGCCACCGAAGGTAAACGTCTTGTCATCATTGATGAGGCCTATGTCGATTTCGGAACAGAAACCAGCGTCGGGCTGATTGAGCGCTTCCCCAACCTGCTGGTCGTTCATACCTGTTCGAAAAGCCGTTGCCTCGCAGGCCTCCGGGTCGGATACGCAATAGGAAGTAAAGAGGTCATACAAACAATTACCGCGGTAAAGGATTCCTTCAACAGCTACCCTCTGGATCGTCTTAGCCAGAAAATAGCGGATATTGCCATCCAAGATGATGTCTATTACGACAAGATTCGTGATATGATTATGGCAACTCGAAGGTGGTTTGCCGAGGCCATACGCAAAGAGGGATGGGAAGTGCTTCCCAGTCAGGCAAATTTTATCTTTGCACGATATCCCGGGGCATCCGGGGATGCTGTCTACCACGAATTAAAAAGCAAGGGTGTCTTGGTCCGTCATTTCGGGCATCCGGGGATTGAGGATTTTCTTAGAATCACCATAGGGACGGATCGTGAAATGGAACGGCTTCTTCTTTTAATGAAAGACCTTACCTGTACCGCAGGAGTAAGCAAAAGGTGATCGAAGAGATCAAAAGCCTTGCAGAAGGTCGGATTATCGTCTGCCACGGGGATATCACCACCTTCAAAGGCGATGCAATTGTAAACGCCGCAAACTCGACGCTTCTCGGAGGCGGGGGCGTTGATGGAGCAATCCACCGAGCGGGTGGGCCTGAAATTCTTGCCGAATGTAAACGAATCAGATCCGAGAGACTGCCCGGAGGGCTTCCCCCGGGTGAGGCCGTTCTCACCGGTGCTGGAAAACTGCCGACCCAAAAGATTATTCATACCGTCGGGCCAATCTGGCACGGTGGAAAGCAGGGGGAGAAAGAAACGCTTTCGAACGCCTATCGCAACGCTCTTCGCCTTGCCGCCGATAGCGGTGTGGAACGTGTTGCCTTTCCCGCGATTTCCACTGGAGTATATGGTTTCCCAAAAAAACTTGCCGCTTCCATCGTCTATGATACGGTAACGGACTTTCTTCGCCATGAACAGCTTCCCCACACCGTTTTTCTTCTCTTTTTCGGACGGGAGGATGCAGAGCTCTTTCTGCGGGAGATCTAAATGTCGCTCAATTGGAAAGAGATAGCGTGTATCCTTAGCGAACTTCCCCTCGCAGGAAGCCATGTCCAGAAGATTGAGCAGCCCGACTTTTCTTCTCTTATTCTTAGGTGCTATGCACCGGGAAATAGATTTGCTCTTTTGGTGGCGCTTTCCCAGGGAAGAACTCGGCTTCATCTTCTTACCGAAAAGCGGAAGCAAGAGGTTGGGCTTCAGCGTTTCGCCCAGTTCCTTCGTTCTCGAATCAACGGAGGAAAAATCGTAGAGGCAAAGCAAATAGGTCGTGAGCGTATTGTCGAAATAACTATTCTTCGAGGTGGGGAGACTACCCGGCTTTTTGTCCGTTTATGGGGTGGAGCAGGTAACATCATTGCATGCGACGAAGATGGGGTGATTCTTGACGCCTTTTATCGACGGCCTGCGAAAAAAGAGATGTCGGGAGAACGTTATCGGCCAGAGGATCTCATCGCACGTTCCGGTACCCAAAAATCGGAGCGTAGTTTTGAGGTACGAAGCTACCCAGCCACCGAGGGGCCCTATCCGTTCAATCGCTATATTGAAGCCGTTTACCATGAGCAGGAGATTAGTGAACAAAGACTTCGCCTGCAGAAAAAGGCAAAAGCAATCCTTGATAAACGAATCATTCATTACGGCAATGCAGTCCGAAGCCTTGAGAAACAAATGACGGAATCCGCATCCAGTGAGAGACTCAGGGAGTATGGTGACCTGCTCATGTCCAATATCCACCTTATTGAGGAGGGTGCGGAGAAATTTGTCTGCTCCTCTTTTGCCGATCCTGACATCACCATCGAAATTCCCCTTGATCCGACATGCTCTCCATCGGAAAACGGAACACGTTATTACCAGCGCTATAAGAAGGAAAAAACGAAACGAGGTTTTCTTGAACAAGATCTTGCATCGGCCCGCAGAGAACTGACTCGTTACGAAGAGTTTTCTCGCAAGCTTTCCTTACAGCTCCCCGATGAAGAGGTAATTGAGTTTCTGAACGACTTTCTTCGGGGTGAAAAAAGCAGAAACGGCAAAGAGGCAGAACGTGAGGCCCCTGGTTCGGGGCTTCGGTTCTTTAGCGGAATTTTCACCTTGCTTGTCGGACGAAGTGCAAAGGAAAATGATCAATTACTGCGAACATCGGTTCGGGGTAACGATTACTGGCTTCATACACGGGATTTCCCTGGAGCATACGTTTTCATCAAGAATATGCCTGGTAAAAGCATTCCGCTGGATGTCCTCCTTGATGCGGGAAATCTCGCACTTTTCTTCTCTCAGGGAAAAAACGGGGGAAAGGGAGAGCTTTATTACACGCAGGTCAAATATCTGCGGAGGGCCAAACACGGAAAAACAGGGCTGGTTATTCCTACCAGAGAGAAAAATCTCTCGGTAGTACTTGATCAAGGTCGGCTTGACAGACTTCTCGGAAAGGAGAAGGAACCATGATAGAAAAAAAGGAACAGGATATTTTACTGAAGGATGTCAGAGAACAGATCTCCGCCGTCCTTGAACATCGGGCACCGCAGTTTCTTCCTGTCGACTCTCCCCAACTATCCCAAAGGAGGGGTGCCTTTGTCACTCTTCGCAGGAACGGAGCCTTACGTGGCTGCATCGGGCACATCAGGGCCATCGCTCCCTTGAGAGAAACGATCAGAGAACTCGCATGTTCCAGTGCTTTTGAGGATCCTCGATTTCCGGCCCTTACTCTTGCCGAACTCGGAGATCTTGAAATAGAAATATCTGTACTCACCACGTTAAAGGAAGTGGCGGGGCCTGAAGATTTTCATCCGGGGCACGACGGGATTCTTATCGATAATGGTCAAGCCTCAGCCGTGTTCCTTCCTCAGGTCGCAGAAGAACAGGGATGGGACCGCAACAAAACCCTTTCGCACCTTTGCCTGAAAGCAGGACTACGGCCCATGGCATGGACCGAATCAGGAATGCGTTTCTTCACCTTCCAGGCTCAAGTGTTTTCTTAAAAAAGGAGCATCTATGATCACCCACTCGGCTGAGCATCTTCTCATCCCCATTGCAAAACGGGGAGCACTTTCTGCCCATCAAATTGTACAAAAAGAACGATCTTCCGGAACAATCATCGCCCTGGACGGGAAAAAACATCAATGGAACTGGTATGGGTTTATCGAAATTGATGGGATGCTCTGTATAAAAGGCGATCCGGTGGATATCGAGGCCGTAACGGCATTGGATACGGATGAGGTCTATGCGAAGGCAGCCCTTCTGTATCATGCCTTTCTCTATGCCTCGAGTGAAACAAGCCACGGTTTTTTTTATACCCGTGATGAAGCTTCCAGACTTACCGGGATTCTTGTCCTTCCCCAGCTTTTACGGGAGATGGCCGAGGCAAACAGCGACGAGGATGGTGCCTTATATCCGGTAATCCAGATTCCCCCTTCCCGGCTTTCCCGGACGGAATGGAAAAACGAATATGCAGCCTTTTTGTCAGCCTGTTTCCTTTATCGCTTTCTTCTTGGGGTCAATCCCTTTCCGTCGACGGAATTCTCTTCATCCTATGAGCGCGCCGAACTCTCCGGCCCTCTCTTTCCCGGTTCAATTCGGCCCGAACTCTCAAAGGAAGTATCTCGTCTGCTGGATGTCTCTCTTTCGCTTCCTGCTGCATTGAAGAAACGCGGGTCCTATGAGCTCGAAGAGGTTCGCCGGACCCTCAAGGAATATCCCGCAAGACTTGCAACGATTGAGAACACTGAGAATGCTGATACAAATTTCGGGACCCCAGAGGTAGAGGCTGCACGCAAAAACGAAAATATGCTGGAAGCCCATGCTATTGAAGAAAAGAGATCCGCCCCTCTGCGGCGAAGGATATACCTACGAAGGCACAAAAAGAAATTAATCATTATCGGATCGGCGCTTGTCGTTTTTCTTTTCCTTGCTTCGTTTATTGGGAATCTTCTTTTTCGCGCCCGACCTACCGACGGATTGCCTCCTGAGCAGGTGGTAGAATATTTTTATCAGGCAAGGAACAACCTTGATCATGAGACCCTCGATGCCTGTCTGGAAGGGTCCACCGGCTCCTATCTTGTCGATGAGGTAACGACGCTGTTTGTCATTACAAGGGTTCGCCTCGGATATGAAGGCAGCGATGTACTCATACCTGCTGAAAGGTGGCTCTCCACCGGAGCGAAAGAGCCCAAGGAAGGGGCAATAATCTACGGTGTTGCAGCCGTAGCTATCACCCTGATTTCACGTGATGAGGAGACATCACAGTTTCAAAGTTCCTATCTGCAAGTGGTACCGAGCTCGGGAGAAGAACAAGGCGTGGTTCCTGAACCCTATGAGATAAGCAAAATAACCGAAGAACTCTCTCTCGAAAAGAAAAGCCGCAGATGGGAAATCAACAAGATAACTCCTATCGAGAGCTCCCCGATATCACGGCAGGAAGCCCTCGACTATCTTAGTCGCCACCAAAGCCAAGGAGAGCACTGATAATCGCCGTAGAGACAAGCCATCCGCCGGTAACTGCAAGCCCCGTTGCAATCTTTTCTCTGTCGTCCATACCAGAAAAGAGATTGTCTTCCTGAGCAATGAAAAGCGCCGAGCTGAGTAAAAGTGTTCCTGTAATTCCGCTGAAGGCGGAAAGCTTCCGTGCTTTTCCTTTATTGAGGGCAAGAAAATCATCGGTTTCATCCCTATCCTCGGTTTCAAGGGCGGTTACAAACTCATATTTCTGCCAATAATCAATTCTCGATGAATCGATTGGAAGTACGGAAGAAAATGTTCCCCCTCCGGGAGAAGCCTTTTCGGCCGTTGTCTCGTTGAGGAGTACCATGCTACCGGCATCGAGAACAAGCTCTTCGCGACTTTCGGTCGAGACAACATCGACGGCCCCCTCGAAACAGTAGACCGCTCCCCTTGCTGTCGCTTCGAGCGAATCACCTGTTTTCTCCGCTATGACATCGAAACCGAAGTCTGTTCCGCGGACTCCAGCCGTTGCCGATGGCCCCTGAACCTCAAAAGTTCGCCCCCCCGCAAGCTTGGTTACCCTGGCACGAACCCTGCCGTAGGTAAGCCGAAGAGAACCGACATCCTCTGCACTACTTCCTTCCGGGATGGAAAAGCTGGTCTGTTCGGAAACCTTTATGATACGATCCCCCGGTTCAAGTAAAATCTCAAGAAAGGCATGCTCATAGGTATTGATATAATCACCAAAATGCAATTCGGTCCCTTCGACATAATCAACCAACGGGTCATAATAGCGCTTTTGTCCATCTCGAACGATCTCAAATCCTCCGCCGTCGGAGAAAACGATGTAGCCGGCTCTTGCCGAAATTCCTGTTGAATTTCCAGCAGTCGTTTCTTGTCCCCATGCCGTCCACGGCATCATCCATGCCAGACAGATTACAAGAATCAGGATGTTTCTTTTTTGCTCTTCTTTTCTCATAACAGTTATACTATCGGCAATTTTTCGGCAAAGAGAAAATTTCTTACACACTCTTCAATTCTTGATCGTTCATCGGGATGAAACCACCGGACATCAGGAAGGGAAGCGAAAAATGTGATCTGCCGTTTCGCATATCTTCGGCTGTTTCGTTTGATACTCTCCCGTTCATTTCCCGGATCGGTAAAAAACTCTCGATATCCGATCCCTTTCATTGCCGGGGTCTCGGCATTGAAGCCGGCGGCGATAAGCTGTGCAACCTCGTTTTCAAGACCATCATCAAACATGAGATCGACACGCTGATTGATTCTTGCATAAAGTTCCTGCCGATCACGCCGTAATCCGAGGCAAAGGAAGCGATATTCCTTCCTGGGATCCATAGAGGGGGCAAAAGAAGAGTGGGGCCTACCCGTAATGCGAAAGACTTCCAAAGAACGTTGGATACGGACAACATCATGGGGATGAAGCTGAGATGCCCGCTCAGGGTCGACACGCTTCAGCTCACAATAGAGCACCTCATGCCCCTTTTCCGCACACTCTTGATCCAGCTCATCGCGAATCTTAGGATCTGCAGGCGGTAACTGGGGCAAACCGAACATGAAACTTCGGAAATAGAAGGCCGTTCCCCCGCTCATAAGGGGGATATGTCCATTTTTCAGGATCTTTAAAGCGGCCTCATCGGCGAGACGGACAAAATCACCGGCGCTAAAGGGAAGATTGGGATCAATGATATCGATTAAGTGATGGGGAAGTCTGGCAAGCAGATCCGTATCAGGTTTCGCCGTCCCGATTGAAAAACGACGATACACCTGCATTGAATCTGCACTGATTACTTCAAAACCGCGGGAAAAGGCAGAGGCAAGCAAATCCGTCTTTCCTACCCCTGTAGGCCCGAAAAGGAAAACCAGAGGAATGGCATCGGTCGAGATAGAAACTACTCCTCCAGGCGATATTTCACCTTTTCTTCAAGAATCTGCCCCATGGCGTAGGTAACAACCTTCTCGTGTTCCCTCTCGAGATTTTCATCACCGGTCATGGTAATCTGTCGCGCCCTTTTAATAGCTGCGGACGTAAGCTCATATACATTGCCTTGATGGCTAATAAGTTTATCAAGGGGAAATGGCATATAGATCTCCTGAGTATAATGCGTTTATCGTAAGCTTTATTATTATAGCGATCATGCAAGAGTCTGTAAAGCACGCCCGACAATCATCTCGGCTATATCTTCAGGCAGAAGTTCTTCAACATTGATCACCATATCGGCAAAAGTATAATCGTCGTTGTCGATACCGTAAATTTTCAGGTAGCGATCATGATCCCGTTGATCGCGCTGATAGGTCTCTTCCATCTTTTCGTCCAGACTTCCGCCCTCACGACGCAGAATTCTTTCGGCCCGAACCGGCAAGGAAGCATAAAGGTAAACCTTCAAATGCGCGGAATCAAACATCCAGATGGCAAGTCTTGACCCTAATACCGAAGGGCTCTCTTTCGCCATCTCAACCTGACGTCTGTCAAGTTCCCGATCAATATCAAAATCCGTCTCCGCCAGTCTGCAAAGCTCGGCAAAGGCCACGCCCCGCTCCTCGGCAAGCTGCCGAAAGGTAAAATTCACCAACCGGAGACCCAATTTCTCCGCACAAAGGGCACTGACGGTACTGTTACCGCATCCACTTTTTCCCGAGACGGCAATACCTGATCCTCTTGGAAAAGAAAGATGGGAATCACTGCTATTCAACATTTCGTAACTGCTCCCTGATATTTTCAATAGCCTCTTTCATCTCTACTACGGCATGACCAATTTCCGCTATTGTATTCTTTGAGCCGATGGTATTCACCTCTCTGTTCATCTCCTGACAGAGAAAATCGAGTTTTTTTCCCACCGCGTTCTCTTGCTCTGCAATGGCTTCAAAATGGGCAATGTGCGTATCGAGCCTATTGATCTCTTCGGCCACACCATATTTCATCAAAAGAACAGCAACCTCCGACAATATTCTGTTTTCATCAAAGGTACCGTCGGTAAGCTGTTTGAATCGCTCAAGGAGTGCAGCGTAGAGCTTTTTTTCAAGCGCCGCTGCACCGGATCTGACTACGGCCAGTCCGTCTTTCACCCGCTCAAGATTGGAAAGGATATGGGCCTTTGTCGCCGTTCCCTCACTCGCTCTGGAATGTTCGAAAGATTCGAGGATCTCATCTAATAGGGGAATAATAACACGACGGTAGCGCTCAATATCCCGATTCTTCACCGACTTCAGGACACCATCCATATTGAGCAAAAGAGGAAACAAAGAAGACGAAGACTCCCCAAGCGTATCGGCAAGGGTTCGCAAGGCTCCCATGTAACTCTCGGCAACCTTGAGATCGGGAATGACCTCGATTTCTTCTTGAAGTTCTTTGAGACGGACAGAGAATTCAATCTTTCCCCGTTCGGCCCTTGCCTTGATCCTATCGCGAAAGTCGCTTTCAAGGGGAGAAAGGAAAGGAGGAAGGTTGACGGAAATATCAAGATATCTGTTGTTCCAGGATTTAAGTTCAACGCTAAGCTGCAAGGCATCGTCGCTGAACTCGGAAAAACCATAGCCGGTCATGCTTTTCATCGCTGATTACTCCTTTGAAGAAAATGGTTATACAGGGCCTTTCCCAGCTCCCAATTGTTTCCGGCTCCCATCGTTACAAATAAATCCCCCGGCCGCAAGCTTTGAGACAAAGGTTCAAGGGCATCGAGAGGATGATCGTAGTAGCGTACCGCTGAGGAGTGTTGTCTCACCCGTTCGAAGAGGCTCCTTCCGTCGACATTTCCCTTCTCCTCACGGGCGGATGCGTAGATTTCATGAAGTATGACCTCATCGGCATCCGTAAACGCTTCGGCAAACTGACCGAGTAAGGCCTCGGTCCGTGAATAGGTATGGCTCATAAAATCGATCACAATACGCCGCTCCGGATAAAATTCACGAAACCCGGCAAGTGTTCGTCTGATCTCCGTAGGGTGATGTCCGTAATCATCGAGGAACAACACACCATCGGCCTCTCCCAGGATTTCCGAGCGTCGTTTGCTTCCTGAAAACCCCTCCAGCTCCCGACGAACAGATTCCATTCCATAGGTATCGAATGCCTCCCTGTCACCCATTTCCCGAATCAAGGCAAAGGCAGCAAGCGCATCTTTGGCTATATGTTCTCCGGGAATGCGCAGGGCAAATTCCCCGTCGACACAGGCGACGGTAAATCGATTTCGTTCTCCCCGCACCGACCTGCCGGTCATCCTGTAATCTCCGGGAGCCGATATGCCGTAGGGAACCAACCGCACATCCTCCCGTATTGCAGCGGTCCTTCGGGCAACCTCACTGGCCCCTTCGTCATCATGACAATAAATAAGTACGCCACCCTTCGATAAACGAAGAGCGTATTCAACAAAAGCGCTCATGATATCATCGATATCCCTGAAATAGTCGAGATGATCGGCCTCGACGCTGGTCAGGACGATCCATTGAGGATAAAAGCTGAGGAAATGACGTCTATATTCACAGGTTTCGGCGATAAAAAACGAATCACCACCAAAAAAAATTGAGCCGCCGCCGAAAGCCGGGACAGCGGAACCGGCGAGGACAAAGGCAGGAAGCGCGGCAGCTCTGGCCATCACCCCGGCAAGGGCAGATGTGGTGGTTTTTCCGTGAGAACCGGCAATACCGGCAAAGGGTATGGTCTCACTGATTGAGCCGAGCGCTTGAGTATACGAAAGCACAGGAATGCCTTGTTCACAGGCCGCAAGGATTTCAGGATGTTCCTTCGGATCGTAGGCCGCGGAGTAGATGAGCCCAGCCGCATCTTTGGGTAGATTTTCTTTTCGAAACTCCTCGAAAAAAGGAATTCCAAGTCGTTTTAGAACATCATCGGTGTAAAAGTGTTCGGCCTTATCGCTACCGGAAACAACGGCGCCCCGTCTTAGCAGTAATTCGGCGAGAGCGGCCATTCCGGTACCTTTTATGCCGACCAAATGAAATCTGAGACCGGAGATATCCCCGCACAGTGATATTCGTTGCATGATAGGATCATACATTTTGAAAAAAAGATGTGCAACCGTCTATTAAACGTGTAACTATTCTCCCCCTGTGTTGTTTCTATTTTCAGAAAGGGCGTCGGAATTATCAGGACGAACCGCCTTATGACGGTGATAAACCGACAACGACAGGCACCGTGGCCGTTGGCCAGGATCGCATGCTTCTTTCACTCCTCCTCTCTTCTGGCTCCGACCATTTCTCTGGTCGGAGCCGCTTTTTTCTGATACAGTTTTTTCATGAATTGGAAATCAATCTACCGCACTATTCGTACGGTTATACGCGAGTTTCTGAAAGATTCCTGTACGCTGAGGGCATCGGGACTCGCCTTTTCCACCCTTTTGGCCCTTGTTCCCCTGAGTGCCACCGTCTTCGGCATCTCCACTGCCTTCGGGGCATTTTCCTCCACTGAAGCTCAGATTAAGAATTTTCTTATAAACCAGTTACTTCCAACACGCCAACAGGAAATTCTCAGCGCCATCGAGGTTTTCGTGGAAAATGCGAATACCCTCGGCATTGTAGGCTTCATGGTCTTTGCCGTCACATCGGTTTCCCTGTTAAACGGCATTAATGTAAACTTCAATGCGGTCTGGGGAAGCCCAATCAAGAGGGGTTTTCTTCTTTTTTTTACCAATTACACATCCATCATCGTATTCGGAACTATTTTTCTTGGGGCAAGTTTTACCCTAACGACCACGGCCACCCAGATTCTGAAGGGAGTCCCCGAGCTGTTTTGGCTTCTAAAAATCGGCCTTCGTTTTGCACCGTCTCTTTTTACCTTTCTTCTGTTTCTTATCATGATCTATGTTATTCCCACCGGCGTCGTGCGAAAAAAAAGCGCTCTCATTGGTGCTTTTATCGGTTCGATCCTCTGGGAAGTGGCAAAATACGGATTTGTGAGGGGTACCAATTATATACTCAGGGCCTCAATCATCTACGGTTCCATTGCAACGATTCCCATCTTTCTATTCTGGCTCTATCTCATATGGATGATTATTTTTTTCTCTCTTGAGGCTTCCTACGTTCATCAGCACTACAGCGCCGAGGTCTCCTTTCTCGGCGGGAAAATGGATAATCCAGCCATTTCCGTATCTCTTTCGCTTCGCATCTATTTTATCTGTGCAGAGGCCTTTCTTAAAGGAAAAAGCCCGATAGATACCGATGAACTGGTTCTTCGATTCTCTTTGGACCAGAGTACGTTCTATCGCGCCATAGAACCTCTCACGCGTTCCTCCCTCATCTATGAAATACAGTCGCAGCATCTCATCCTTCCGGGAAAAGATCTTTCCGGAGTAACGTTGGCGTCACTTATTGCGACCCTATTTTCCTACGACGAAGAGGGGCCGATTGATGGAGAGGTACATCCTCTCGTAGCTCAGTTCATACAATCGGGAAGTTCCAGCTTCAATGAAACATCGGTTCTCGATTATCTCAATATGCATAGAGACGGGGAATCTGGCAGGTGAAAAACAAACACAGAATTTTCCCCCTCATGATCCTTGTTTCATTCCTGAGTTCCTGTACTCTTCCCCCTTCTTCGATCGTTGTGGAAGGGCCTTGTTTGACCGATGAGAGGATTGACGAGCTCCTCTCTTCCGCCCCCTTTGCCATAAAGAAGGCCTCAGATTCGGAGAATGTGCCCCTGACAAAACTCTCTTTTCGATATGTGGAGCCCTTTGAGGATCTCCCCCAAAACTCCTTGATTATTCGAAGAGAGGAGCTTGCTTTTACAGCAGAGCTGCATGATTCCCGCTTTTCTCTTACCAGAAAGGAGGCAAAAGAGGCAACGGCATCGAAATCGGATGATCTGATCCAATCGTCAAACCTCCGTCTTCCGCGTCGGGCCCTCAGCATCGACGGGACCTATCTGGGAGACCCCGACTATCCCCTTATTCGTTATCTAGTGCTTTTGGTCCAACCTCTTTCCGAAACGAAACCGGAGAGCTTCTTTCAAAAGGTTTCATTTTTCATCACCAAGGGGAAAAGAGATGAGCGCTTACACACTCATCGCAAGGCTGTGGAATCTTGGGTAGGAAAGATAGCAGCATCCCAACCCGCTGCTGCGGAAAAAACGATCTGGATAGATTCTGTAGGTGATATGATTTTCAGCAGAGGTGTGGAGCAACTTCTCAGCCAAAACGGGGGCCTACATAAGGTTTTTGATGCAACCCTGTCCATCCTTCAATCCGCGCACCTTACCGCCGGAAATTTCGAGGGGACCCTTGCTTCTACAAATAGAAAAGCTGAACCCAAAAGCTATAACTTCCGTTTTTCACCAAAGGTTCTTCCAAATCTGGAAAAGGCAGGCTTCGATTATCTTTCCATCACCAACAATCATATCTGGGATTTCGGTAAGGAAGGCTTTCTGGATACCCTGAATGCCATCGAATCTTCTCATCTTGCCACAAGCGGTGCAGGACGCAATTTTAAGGCTGCTGCCGTCCCGTGGAGAACAGAGATAGAACATCAGGAAATTTCCATTCTGTCCGTCGGCGCCTATCCTCAGGAGCGCAACGGTTTCAACGGAAAAACTATTGCCTTTGCAGGGGATGATAAGCCGGGAATCCTTTTTGTCGACAGAGGGGCAAGGGAGGCTATCAAAGAGGCCTTTGACGATGATGCATTTCATGTGCTCTATGTGCACGGGGGGTGGGAGTGGCACCGCAAACCGGACGCATATTATCGGGAACTCTATCGTTCTTTTGTAGACCTGGGGGCCGACCTTGTTGTTGGAAGCCATCCTCACGTGCTTCAGGGGATGGAGGCCTATCACGGATCTCTCATTGCCTACAGCCTGGGTAATTTTATTTTTCCGGGGATGGAAGAGATGAAGTGGGCCACCGATTCCATGATTCTTCGAGTAGGTATACGGGAAGGGAATATCTGCTACGTGGAGCCGATACCAGCGGTTCTATCGGGAAAAGGGGTCAAAAAAGATCCGAATGAGGCAAAGGCCTTACAGCGTTTCCTGGAACTGCGAGTGGACGAGTAAGCGAAACCAGCCTGGAAAGCAATCAAGCGATAAAAAAACCACCGAATAGCTAATCGGTGGTTTGAAACTCATATCTTGTATCTTGATTTTGTGAAGATTGAAAAGGTTATGCCGAAAGAGAAACCTTTCCGTGAGCAACAGCCTTGTTGCATTCCTTACAGATCTTGATCTTCTTTCCCTCTTTCTCCACTTCATACAGCAGTTTGATGCCGGTTCGATTGCAGAGAGGACATGTACCGCGACCACTTTTGGTCAATTCCCGAATTCCACTGCCACGATGTGCTTTCGACATATTGTTTCTCCTTGAAGGCTGAATATACCTGGTTTAAGGGACTATATCGTCACCTTGTGAAAAAGTCAAGGCACCGGTGACAACGGCTCTCCAGATATTGGGAAGCCTATCGTCAATAAAATTGCGAAGATTTTTCGGCCTTCCCTGGGCTAGCGTATCACTCACAAGTCTCAGGACGGCAGAAGGAACAGCATAGCGATTAAGTACCGTAAGGACAGCGGCACTCTCCATATCGACCACACCAGGAGAGGTTATGCTGTCCCGCCTTTCGCTGTACAGAAAACGGTCACCCGTAAATGAGGTACCCGAAAACGCAGCAAGGTCGGCCCGAGCCATAGCCGCATGAATCACTCCGCTCAGCCTCTCGTCGGTGTACTCAATGCCTCCCCCGTCGGGATAGATACCAATTCTTCCCCGTCCAGGCTGAAGTTCCAGATCCCACTGAATCGTCTCGGAGGCAATGAGAAGGTCCCCTATCGACTCCTTGGAAGCTGCACCACCGATACCCAAAAGAACGGCGCAGTCGATTTTTCGCTTCGCGGCGACCGACCGTTCGAGAACAGCAACCGTTGTGGCGGCCGAGTGAACCTTCCCCATCCCGGTGGTACAGGCTTCAATAACAAGATTTTCATTGTCGCTGCTGATCGTCCTGTAGCCCTTTCCAAAAAGGATATTTCCGGTTTCCTGAAAGGGAAAGAGCTGTAGCAGAGGATGAAGTTCCATCGGCAAGGGCGATAACAAGAGTATCATCGCTCTCTCCGCCTCTTACTCGAGCTCAGCCATTCCATGACAGCCGATGCGGCTCCCCCCTCGGAAGCGGGAGGAAAGGTGTGAAACTGGTATGCGTGTGATAGGGGAAAACCTTCGACCACCGCAGCGCTTCCGGCCCAGCGCAGCATATGCAAGTCGTTGAAATCATTCCCCACCGCGAGGACCTCTTTCCGATCAATCTTCAGCCGATCACAGAGCAAGGCCAGACCGCTCCCCTTGTCGACCCCCTTGGAAAAGAGCTCAAGCCAGAATGATTTTCCATCCAGGGGGCTTGTAGAACGAATGACCGAATAGTGCGAAGAAAGGGACAGAAGGAGTTTGTCGGAAATCTGCTCCTCATCACCTATGGCGATGATCTGGGTAAGCTCTCCGGGAAGCTCGATAGGGACCACTCCTGCCACGGCATAGGTACGATAGCGCTCTATCCTTCGTTCGAAGTCGGGATGACCTGCAAAACGCCGGTAAAAGAAGCGATGGTTGTCGGGAATCGGAAAATGGACCATGTAGTCGATTGCCTCGGTCTCGAGAAGCCGTAAGCCCCATTCGGTCTCACTTTTTTTCAGATGGCGCTTCCAGCAAAGCCTTCGGCTTGAACAATCGTAGAGGCCCGCTCCGGAAGAGAAGATGAGATAATCCAGGGGCCAGGGCTCCGGCCAGCTTTCCCGGATGCTTGCAAGACTTCGCCCCGTTGCCACCACCCGAACCACATTACGAGGCAATGTGTGTTCGAGAACTTCGAGCACCGAGGGAACGGGATGGCCGCCGACCGCCATGGTCCCATCGAAGTCCAGGGCGATAAGCGATCTATTCGATAAGCTCATAGCTGCCCGCCACTATGGGAATGTTAAGGTTGCCGAGGACCCGTTCCAGCAAAACCCCCTCCCTGTTCGGAATCTTGTATCCAAAGGTCGCACGAATGGCAACAGAGATAAACTGCACGGCCCTATCCAGGGCTATTGGCAGACTGTCTCCCTGCAGGATGCTTCCAACCACCACGCTTGCAAAAATATCCCCGGTTCCCGGATAGAAGGCCGGGATATAGCTGCAATCGACCTTCCAGAACCGACCGTCATCCCTATCGTAGGCAACGACGGTGGAGATATGCGGGGTATCGTCGGTCCGAACGCTGGTAATGATTACCTGCCGGGGGCCCATCTCCGAGAGACGCCGAAGATAGCCCTTGACCGCTTTCAGGTCGGTTTTCTCATGGTAGGTTTCATCCAGAAGAAGCATGGCCTCGGTAAAATTTGGGGTGATGATATCCGCTTTTCCAACCAGTTGCCTCATTTGAGACACCAAGAAGGGGCCTATCGGAGCATAGGTTGCACCGTCGTCCCCCATGACCGGATCCACAAGGACAATCGTATCTTCACCACGGAACGAGACAATAAAATCCGACACAATCTCCACCTGCTTTTCACTTCCGAGAAATCCCGAGTATATGGCCTGAAAATCGATGTCGAGGCTTTTCCAATGCTTAATAATCTCTCCCATCTGATGGGTCAAATCAAAGAACGCGTAATTTTCAAAGCCGCCCGTCTGGGTCGAAAGCAGGGCCGTAGGCAGGGGACAGACCTGCACTCCCATGGTAGATAGAATTGGGCTGACGATGGTAAGACTCGACCGTCCGAAACCCGAGAGATCGTGGATGGCAGCCACCCGCGGTACAGGATTCTTCATGTATTGCCTCCCTATTCGGAAAGAGTATCATGTTCCATACCTCTTTTGCAAAAGGGCAGATCCCCTACTTCTTGTCCTAATTGGCCTCGCGTGGTAGAACTTTTTCATGATTGATTACGAACAACTGCTTATATCGGCACAGCCTCTTATTCTTTCCGCAAGCGGATGGAGAAAGATTTTCGCTGCAACAGGCGAGGAAGAGGATTCATCCCCCCGGCTTTTGCCGGAAGACAAGGCGCTTGTTGCCGTCATGATCGCTGCTTTCTGCCGATTTCTTGCAGATGAAGGCTTCTCTCCCACGGCTACTACCATAGCGGTCGCCTCAGATTCGAGGCCAACCGGCCCTGCAATCATGGAGCAGGTTGTTGCCTGCCTCGACACCACAGGCTATAGCGTTGCAGTCGTCGGCATCTCCGCCGCTCCCGAAGTGATGGCCTGGGCCAAGGAGGATTCCCAGGTAGATGCCTTTGTCTATATTTCTGCCAGCCACAACCCCATCGGACACAACGGCATAAAATTTGGCCTGGCTACCGGAGGTGTCCTCGACGGAGAACAGGCCTCAAGGCTCATTCTCTTTTTTAAACAACTGCTTGACGATAGGGAACAAACCTTGTCGGCAATCGTCCGAAGCGAAAGCCGCGACGAGGAAAGGGTGCGCTCGCTACTTGCCACGGCCTCCTTTTTTAAGAAACAAGCCCTTGATTGCTACCATCGTTTTCTACGCAGAACTGTCACCGGAAGCTCCGGCGATCAGGAAGCCAACAAGATATTCAATCTGTTCGCTTCCCAGGCCGACATCTATCCGGTCGGCGTTCTGGGAGAGCTGAACGGAAGTGCCAGAGCCCTTTCGATCGACAAAAAAATTCTATCCGAGGCAGGTGCTTCTCTCTTTTTTGCCGGGGATAAGGTGGGGGTCATCGAGCATAGGATCGTACCGGAAGGCGAAAGCCTTGACCCCGCGCGGAAACTTCTTCAGAAATTACACGCACAACGGGCCGAGTTTGCGATTGCTTATGTTCCGGACAACGATGGTGACAGAGGGAACCTTGTTTTTGCTGAAAATGATGGAAAATGCAGGGCCCTCGAGGCACAGGAGGTGTTTGCACTTGCCGTTCTCTCGGAGCTGGCCTATACAAGGTGGCTGGAGGCCAAGGCATCGGACGGGCCGCCTTCAACAAAGCTTGCCGTTGTCGTAAACGGCCCAACCTCCATGCGCATTGATTCTATTGCCGATGCCTTCGGGGCTGAAACCTTCCGCGCCGAGGTTGGGGAGGCCAATGCCGTAAACCTTGCCAGGGAAAAACGCAAAGAGGGGTATACGATTCCCATCCTCGGTGAGGGAAGCAACGGTGGAAATATAACCCATCCATCGGCGGTGAGAGACCCCCTTTGTACCGTTTTCGCGGTTCTTAAACTCTTGCTCATACGTGATATGGATGAGAAACCCGGACTTTTTCGACGCTGGCTCCGTGCCTCCGGCAGGCAAGAGCTGTATAGAGAAGATTTCACACTTTCAGATATCATCGCAAGCCTTCCAACCTATACAACCACCAGCGCCTATGAAAAACGGGCCATTCTTCGCCTCGGAAACTTCGACCACGGAGCGTTAAAAAAGGCATGGGAAAAAGAGTTTGTATCCCAATGGGAGACCAGGAAACAAGAACTTGCCGAACGCTTTGGTATCGTGGCATGGGAGGAACGCCAATATGAAGCCACGTGCGAACGGAAAACGCGGGGTGAAGCGGGCCGAAGCGGTAAGATGACAGGTGGCCTGAAGGTTGTGTTTTTCGGGGCGGACGGATTGGTGAGTGACTACATTTGGATGCGCGGTTCGGGGACTGAGCCACTTTTTCGTATCCTTGCAGACTGCAAGGGCGACGATAAGGAGCGTGAGGAGTATCTTTTAACGTGGCAGCGTTCAATGATCCTTCGTGCCTACGAAGGTATTCGATAACCCTCGGCACTTTCCGCTACGAACCCCTCCCTGACAAGGGCGGAAAGAAGTTGCATTGTCTTCTCCTGATCGGTATCGATATCGGTAGAAAGTTCTTTGCAGCTCTTGGCTCTGCCTTGAGAGGCCGTCAGCAAGCGGAGCAGAGCGCCTCTTTTCTGCCTGTCGGAGCCTTCAAAGGTCGATTGCCTGCTGTAATGTGCGCTTCTTCGGTTTGGATTCTCAACGCCACGGAGGGCCGAACCATAATCCATTAAGGCATAATACCAGTTACGAGGATCTTTTCGATCAAGGGTTTCCTCTACAAGGGGAAGAATCTGGCGGTCCGTTACCCTCTCCTGGTCAGGAAAAAAGTGGTGAATAAAGATTCTACGGATATTTGTTTCGATAAAAACTACCGGCCTGTTGTAGGCAAAGGCAAGCACCGCCTTTGCCGTGTAAGGACCTACCATCGGAAGTGCAACGAGCCCGTCGTAGGTATCCGGCAAAGAACCACCGGCCGAAACCGCACGTTCGGCAATCTTTTTGAGAGCGAGGGCACGTCTATTATAACCAAGCCCGCTCCAAAGGCTAAGAAGCTCTGTAAGCTCAACATCTGCCATGGTCCGGGGATTGGGGAAACGCCCGGCAAGGCTCTCCCATTTTGTAGCGACTCTGCTTGTTTGGGTCTGCTGAAGCATCATCTCGGAAAGCAGGATCAGCCAGGGATCGTTTGTTTCCCTCCAGGGAAAGCTGCGCCGGTTTTTTTTGTAGAACTCGTAGATGAGATGGCGAAAATCATCCTTTTTCATGGCTGAAGTATAGCAAAACAAAGCTGCCTCGGCAAAGCCGACAGACATTTCCCCTATTCGCCCATATCCTCGCCGTCATAGAGCGCAAAAAGCTGATCTTCGGAAATTTCGGGATCTCCCTTTCCGCTGCTAATGAAAACAGCAATAAAGCGCAAGCCTGGGACATTCTGACAGATGATCTGTATGATTACGGTAATGGGAACCGCAAGAAACATACCGACGATTCCCCAGATCCATCCCCATAGCACTAAACTGACAAGAATAATGAAGGGGCTCAGATTCAGTCGATGCCCCTGGAGCCGTGGATCCAGAAACTGGCCGATGACCGCCTGTATACCAATCATAGAGAGGGCGACGGCAAAAATCTTACCGGGTGAAGGGTAAAACTGAATGATTCCCATGAGGATCGTAACGATCATATGAAAGGAACTTCCGATGGAAGGAATAAAGTTCAGCAAGAATGCCAAGGTTCCCCATACAACAGCAAAGTCGAGGCCGATAATTTTTAAGGCAAACCAGACCGCTATGCCTGTTGCCAGAGAAAGAAAGAATTTCAAAGACAGATAACGGGCCACCTGATGATTAATATGCTCAATCATGTCTCCTACCTTTTTTCCTGTCTTCTCTTCAAAAGCCATCTTCAACTTTTTCTTGAAATAGGGCTTCTCGAGAAGAAGAAAAATTAGAAAGATCATGACGATCAGGAAAGTACTAATGAAATTCATCAAATTGCCAGAAACCTTTACCAGAGATCCCCGCAAGGCACTGTTCCAGTTGATCTGCCCCAATAGCTCCTCATAGGAAAGGCCGAATCGGTTCTCGACATTACGGAACAGTTCACGAGTGATGAGACGAAAACGTTCGGCATACTTGGGGAATTCAGCAATAAAGCTGTTCACACTTGTCTGAATAAAAAGAAAGATGAGAAACATCACCCCGAATAGGAAAAGAACAACAATCGAAATTGCAATAAACCTTGGGACATGTATCCTGTTGAGGAAATTGATGAAGGGAGCAATGATAAACGATAAAAAAACGGAGATGATCAAGGGCAAGAGAACATTTCCGGCAGCCTTGAACAAGGCTCCAACCATGACAACGACAATGATAAAAAGGAGTCCGACAATAGCATTTTGTGTTTTCATGCTATAGGAACTATAGCACCGAGACCAACTTTGTCCTACCCGTCTTCCTCGGTCTGAGAAATTTTCTCATCTTCCTCTGAAACTTCTTCTTCCTCTTCTTCCTGTACCCCGGTTTTTACCGCCGTAATCTCGGAGACGGAAAAGATCCGATCTATAGTCAGGATGATAATAAACTCATCGTCGCGCTTTCCGATCCCCTCGATAAATTCTGTGTTGAGGGTTGTCCCGATACGGGGAGCCGGTTCAATCTGGGAAAGATCGAGCTCAATCACCTCCCTGACGGAATCTGCAAGAGCCCCGACAACCACAAGATCACCGTTCACCTCAACCTCGAGAACAATAATACAGGTATTAACGGTATTGACGATGGCATCCATCCCAAATTTCATGGCGAGATCGACAACGGGCACCACCCCCCCGCGAAGATTGATAACCCCCCGCATGAAGGGTGGCATTCGGGGAACCTTGGTGATATCGATAACTTCCAAAACTTCCCGTACTTTGGAAACCTCAACACCGTATACTTCTTCGGATAGCATAAAGGTAAGAAATTGCATATAAGTTCCCCCGTTTCCTTTCTGTACCTTATACTATCGTGTAAATTCCCCCGCAGATGCAAGAGCCTCCAAAATATTCCATGGAAATTACCGCTTCTTTCGACCGAAAAATCTGCTCAATATCCCACCCTTCTCTTTCTGAAGAATCGAAAAAGCCTCGCCACTCCGTTCGGCGATACTTCCCATGGAAAGGAGCCGGGCCGAACGATCGGCAACCAGCCGGGAACTGTTTCGCCGGGTTAGGTAATCAATTCGTCGTTCCAGCACAATACGAATGTTTGCGGCAGTTGCCTCGGGGCTTTCGTGGGCGCCTCCCGGTCCTTCCGAAATAATGCCGGAGATCACACCAAGATCCAAAAGATCGGAAGCAGTCATTTTCATCAGTTCCGCAGCCAGCTTTGCTTTTGAAGCGTCCCGAAGAAGAATAGAAGCGCATCCCTCTGGAGTAATGACGGAATAGACCGCATTTTCCAGCATGTAGACCTCATCTCCTACTCCGATTCCCAATGCACCGCCGCTGCCTCCTTCCCCTATGATGATACAGATGATCGGAACGCTGACACGACTAAGCTCTTTCAGATTGCGGGCTATGGCCTCCCCTATTCCCCGCTCCTCGGAAGAAAGCCCGGGATAGGCTCCCGGCGTATCAATAAAGGTGATGACGGGCCTGCCGAATTTTTCAGCCTCCTTGATCAAACGAAGTGCCTTTCGATAGCCTTCAGGGTTAGCCATACCGTAATTACGGTAAAGATTCTCCTTAAGATTTCTCCCTTTCTGGTGTCCGACAACGGTAACGGCCCTCCCGCTGAAAAAGCCAATTCCACCGATCATAGCCGGATCGTCTCCAAACGAACGATCTCCCTTTAATTCAAGAAAATCGTCGAAGAGCATCTCTATGTAGTCGAGGCTGGTCGGACGGGAGGAGTTTCGTGCAAGCTCCACCCGTTCCCAGGCGTTTCCCTGCCTGCCGTTTCCAAGATACTTGGTTTCGATTCGGGAAAGTTCTTCAAACACGCCCATATGCTCTTCCGCAGCAAGGCGTTTGAGTTCCTTTAGTTTCTTTTCAAAGGCTTTGTTTTTCATGAATCCTCTCATCCGCTCTGACGGGAAAGATCATAGGGACGGTGAGCATCGATCAACAGAGTTATGGTCTTCCGTAGCTCTGAACGGGGACAAACTCGATCGACAAATCCTTTCTGCTCCTGGAATTCAGCACGCTGAAACCCCTCCGGAAGTTTCTGACGTATAGTCGATTCTATCACCCGCGGCCCCGCAAAGCCGATCAAGGCACCAGGTTCGGCAAGGATGATATTACCCAACATTGCAAAGCTGGCCGTGACTCCTCCAGTGGTCGGATGGGTAAAGACAATGAAGAAAGGAAGCCCCTTTTCTTCAAGAAGGGCAACAGCGTGACTGGTTCTTGCCATTTGCATCAGAGAGATGATTCCCTCTTGCATTCGTGCTCCCCCGGAAGCGGTAAAAAGTAAAAGAGGAATATGCCGCTGAACCGCAACAGAACATAACCGCACTATCTTTTCTCCGACAACAGCGCCCATACTTCCCCCCATAAAGGAAAAGCTCATAACGCCAAGGGCAAGCTCCCTGGAGTTGACGGAACAAACACCGGTGACAATGGCCTCGTTCATCTTTGCTTTTTGCCTCGATGCCGTTAGTTTTTCCGCATATCCCGGAAAGGCAATAGGATCGGCTGTTTCGAGAGCACCATCGGCCTCTGTAAAGGAATCGGGATCGGCAAGCATTTCGATTCGCTCCCATGCAGTAACGGCAAAATGGTGGCCGCAGCCGGGACAGACAAAGAGATTCTTCTTCAAATCCGCTAATTCGATGTGCAGATGGCAGCTGGGACAGGAGTGTTGATTCTCTACAAAGCTGCGTTCATCTCGAACGGCACCGCTTTTTTCGCCTCCGCCGGGCTTTAGCTCGACCCTGTTTTTGCGCTTATCGCTTCCTTCTCCGGGCGAAAACAGCCCCTTAAATGCGTCAAGGAATTTCATCACACCTCCTTAAGAATGGTCTCAAGGGCAGAAGTCCCGAAACGACCACTTTGGAAGATCGGACTGGATATGATTTGCTTCTGGGTTGCAAGGTTCACGGAAAGACCATCGATTTCAAACTCGTCTAAAGCCCGAAGCATGCGATTGATCGCCTCTCGGCGAGTGGAGCCGTGGACAATCAGCTTAGCAACCATTGCATCATAATAGGGAGGAACCTTGTAGCCGGGATAAAGAAAGCTGTCGACCCGAACGGAAACACCACCGGGAGGAAGATAATATGAAACGGTTCCCGGAGCCAGTGCATTGATTCGGCATTCGATCGAAGAGCCTTTGATATTGATATCCTTTTGGCTGAAACCCAACTCTTCCCCCACAGCACCACGGATCTGTGCCTTTATGACATCCACACCGCTCACCATTTCACTAACGGGATGTTCCACCTGTACCCTGGCGTTTACCTCCATGAAGTAATAGTTTTCACCATCGAAAAGGAATTCAATGGTACCGGCTCCCCTATAGGAGAGCTTTTCAAAGAGACGAACCGAGTTGCTACACATATCTTCTCGTATTGCGGGCGATATGCCGGGAGAAGGGCTCTCCTCAACCAGTTTTTGATGCCTGAGCTGCATCGAACAATCTCGCTCACCGAGATGAACGACGTTCCCTTTTCCGTCGCCGAGAAGCTGAACCTCGACATGACGAGGATTTTCCAGATATTTCTCAAGATAGAGGGTACCGTCGGAAAAGGCTGTTTCCGCTTCATGTCCGGCAATCTTCATGGCGGAAGCAAGCTGCGATTCATCACGAACAATGCGCATTCCCTTTCCGCCCCCTCCGCTGGCAGCCTTCACGATAACCGGAAAGCCCACCTTTCGTGCAAAGGAAAGAGCTGCCTCTTCATCCTCAACGGCACCTTCGCTGCCGGGAATTACGGGAAGGCCTGCTTCCTGAGCGGTACGCTTAGCAGCTACCTTATCACCGAGAAAGGCAATCGTTTCGGGCCGCGGACCGATAAATATGAGCCCCGCCTTCTCTACGTCGGCCGCAAAATCCGCATTTTCACTGAGGAATCCGACACCGGGATGCACGGCATCACAACCACTGGCCACTGCTGCGGCTATCAGGTTCCTTTTGTTGAGATAACTACTCTTAGAATCGGCTTTTCCTATGCAAACAGCCCTGTCCGCCATTCGTACATGAAGAGAATCTTTATCGGCCTCAGAATAGACGGCAACGGCCTCAATATCGAGCTCTCTGCAACTTCGAATAACCCGAACGGCTATTTCGCCCCGGTTTGCAACGAGTAAACGATGTATCATCGGCTTCCTCCGTCCCTTTAGACTCGTTCGACGGAAAAAAGCGGCGTTCCATATTCCACCATCTGCCCGTTTTCCACAAGAATAGAAAGGATCTTGCAGTCGTATTCAGCCTCCAGCTCGTTCATGGCTTTCATAGCCTCTATGATGCAGATGGTTTGTCCGGACCTTACCGTACTCCCCTCTTCGATGTAGGCCGGAGAATCGGGGCTGGGGGAACGGTAAAAAGTGCCGACAATTGGAGAGGCTATATATTCACCCTCCTGAATTTCAGTCTCATTTTCTTCCGCCAAATTTTGCTGCGACTGACCGGAAGGAACAGGAGCCCCATCTATGGGTCGGGCAAAAGCCTCTTTTTTACGAAGCGACAGTTGCGTATCGCCTGTTTTAAATTCCAACTCAACAAGTGAGGTTTTTTCAAGGTGATCTATTAACATGGTAATCTCTTTAATATCCATTTTGCTTTACCTCCGTAAATCGATCGGACGCTACCACAGATTGTTTCGGCCGTCAACCGATATTACCAACTATTTACTTTTTTGACCAGATGTGTATAACTATAAGATTTTATTCAGATGTTGTATATTGACAAAAGGGATAAAGATTCGAATCTTCATCCAGTATTACTCGAAGGAGGATTCATGCGAGTAAAAATAGCTTCGGTAGGTGCGTATGTACCGGAAAAAAGAATAAGCAACGAAGAACTTGCGAAAAGCGTCGAGACGTCCGATGAATGGATTCGCTCCCACACAGGGATAGGGAGCAGGCACATCTGTGCACAGGATGAGGCGACCTCAGATCTAGCTGTTAAGGCCGCAGAACAAGCCATCGCCTCTGCCGGTATAGACAAACAAGAGATAGAGACCATCATTGTTGCATCTGCAAGCGGTGATTTTGTAGGCTTCCCCTCCACCAGCTGCATCGTTCAGGAAAGACTTGGTATCACTTCCTGCGGGGCCTTCGACGTTGCTGCGGGCTGTACAGGCTTCGTCTATGCCCTTGAAATTGGCAAATCGATGGTTGCATCCGGCAGCTCATCAACTATTCTTGTTATCGGTGCCGATACCTTATCCAAGATAACAAATTGGGAAGACCGAAATACCTGCGTGCTTTTCGGCGATGGAGCAGGTGCTGCCATATTGATGCCGGCAAGCGATGGGGAAAAAAGCGGTATCATCGATTCGATTCTCGGAAGCGACGGGTCGGGGGCCGAATATTTGATGAGAAAAGCGGGAGGATCGCGCTACCCCATCGACGACGCTAAAACGGTGGAGAAAAAGGATCTGTGCATCGCTATGGATGGCAGAAAAGTCTATAATTTTGCGGTGAGGGTCAACACCGAGCTGATAACTTCGATTCTCGAGCGAAATAAGTTTAGCTTTGAAAATGTCGACTGGGTGATACCTCATCAGGCAAACATCAGGATTATTCAGGCTGCAGCAGGTCGTCTTGGAATCGGTTTGGAGAAGTTTTTCATCAATATTGAAGAGTATGCAAATACATCGGCAGCATCCATACCGATAGCCCTCAATCAGCTTGCCGGAAGTGGGAAACTGAAACGGGGAGACCTCCTGCTCTTTGTCGGCTTTGGGGCCGGACTAACCTACGGCGCGAACCTGCTTCGCTGGTAAAATAGTATGGCACAGCGTACAACAACAGGCACGCTCATCTTTCTCTACCCTGGCCAGGGGGCTCAGTACCCCGGTATGGTACGGGATATCTTCGAAGCAAGCAGCGGTGTCAAAGAGCTTTTCACCCTGGCATCGGATTGTACCGGTATCGATATGAAGGCCCTTCTCTTCGAAGCAGATGAGACGGAGCTAAAGAAGACGGAACATACTCAGGCTGCGATAACCCTTGCGAATATCGCCGTTCGAAAATTTCTCTCCGAATCGGGAATCGAATCTTCTGCCGTTGCCGGCTTCAGCCTTGGCGAATATGCTGCCCTTGCCGATGCAGGGGTTCTGACCGAAGAAGCCGTTTTCAGGCTTGTGGTCGAACGGGGGCGTCTCATGGCCGAAGCAATCGAAGAGGGCGCCGAAGGAGCCATGGCCGCAGTGATCGGTATCGATGCACAAACAGTTGACAAAATAATCGAGGGGATAGAGGGCGTTTACCCTGCAAACTACAACGCCCCCCTTCAGACCGTCATAAGCGGCACCCATAAGGGGCTTGAGAGCGCAGCTACACGCCTAAAAGCGGCCGGTGCACGGAGGGTTGTCCAGCTCAAGGTAGCAGGGCCTTTTCACACCCCACTTCTTGAACGGGCAAGCGCCCGCTTTGCAGAGGTTATCGGTCACTATCAATTTTCTTCCCCGGTAAAGCCTCTGTTCTCCAACGTGACGGGGACGGTAGTGGTTTCTTCAGAAAAAATACGCGCACTCTGCGCAAGACAGATCATTTCGCCGGTACGGTGGACGACTGTTGAATCTTCTATTTGTGAAATGAAACCGACTTTGGCGATTGAATCCGGCCCCGGGAAGGTTCTTTCCGGACTCTGGAAGAGCAGCCCTGCTTCAGTGCCTTGTCTCTCCGTTGACAACAGAGAAGCTGCTCTTGCCGCCCGAACGTTTATTGAGAATAGCTAAGGAGAAAAACGCATGAACGAGAATCAGGGAATCCTGAAGGGAAAAACAGCCATTGTAACAGGTGCCAGTCGGGGAATCGGTGCGGCAATCGTCGAACGCTTTCTCGCCGAAGGTGCCGTTGTCTACGGTTTTAGTCGCAGTAAGGCGGAGTTTCAGGGAGACTTTCACTGGATCAAAGTTGATGTAGGGGATGCGGAAAGCATTGAACAGGGTTTGGAGAAGGTCTTTGAAGCCGTCGGCACACCAGACCTTCTCGTCAACAATGCTGGAATAACCAGGGACGGACTTGTTTTCCGGATGAAAGATAGCGATTGGGAAGATGTACTGAGGATCAACCTTACCAGTGCTTTTAGGATTTCCAAGGGAGTCGCCCTGCGCATGGCCAAGGCCCGTTCCGGGGCAATAGTTAATATATCAAGTGTGGTCGGTATTACCGGCAACGGTGGCCAGACAAACTACGCGGCAAGCAAGGCTGGCCTGATCGGTTTTTCCAAAAGCCTTGCACGAGAATTGGCTTCCCGAGGGGTACGGGTGAATGTAGTTGCCCCGGGCTTTGTCGATACATCTATGACCGAGTCCTTAACCGATACGGTCAAAGAGGAGTTGGCGGGTAAAATACCCCTTGGGCGAACCGCCAAACCGGAGGAAGTTGCAGAAGCAGTACTCTTCCTTGCCTCGGATCACTCCTCATATATCACGGGTCAGGTTCTTGCCGTCGACGGCGGAATGACCATGTAAACATAGAAAAGGGAGCAAAAATATGGAGAACCAGAAACGTCGAGTCGTCGTAACCGGTATGGGGGCGATTACTCCGCTCGGCAATGATGTCGAGTCTACTTGGCAGGCCTTGAAAACGGGGAAAAGCGGTATTGTAAGAAATGATCGCTTTGACATTTCCGAATTTCCCTCGAAGATTGCAGGGCTTGTAAGAGATTTTGAGCCAAACAACTATATGGAAAAAAAGGATGCACGGAAGATGGCCCTGTTTGCACAGTACGGTGTAGCCGCAGCCAGACAGGCACTTGACCAGGCAGCGCTTAGCAGTGGAAATTTCGATCCAGATCGCGCATCGGTGTTCCTAGGAAATGGAATTGGGGGCTTCGAAATCATCGAAGGCGCCTATCGTATCCTTTTTTCCAAGGGACCAAGCAGAATTCCTCCCCTAACGATCCCCAAGTTGATCAGTAACGAAGGGCCTGCTAATGTCGCCATGGTTTTCGGGCTCAAAGGCCCCTGCCAAACCATTACCACCGCTTGCGCCAGCGGAAGCGACGCCATAGGTGCTGCTGTAGCATCCATCCGCAGCGGAAGAAGCGATATTGCAGTCACGGGAGGAACCGAAGGGTGTATCACGGAACTCGGCATTGGCGGATTTTGCATACTTCAAACCCTCTCTACGAAATATAACGATGATCCGACAAGGGCCAGCCGTCCCTTCGATAAGGATCGAGACGGCTTTGTCATAGCCGAAGGTGCCGGTGTTATAGTGCTTGAAGAACTCGAACATGCCAAGGCGCGGGGTGCAAAAATTCTTGCCGAGTTAGCCGGTTATGGTGCAAGTTGTGATGCCTATCATCTAACTTCGCCCGAGCCGGACGGAGAGGGCGCGGCAAAGGCCATGAGGCTTGCCATGGAAGACGGAGAGCTTCGACCGGAAGATATTGATTACGTGAATGCCCACGGTACCAGTACGCCGACAAACGACCCAATTGAAACCAGGGCCATCAAAAAGGCCCTGGGAGAAAGAGCCAGAGAGATACCGGTAACAAGCACAAAATCGATGACAGGACACCTCGTCGGTGCAGCCGGCGGCCTTGAAACCATTATATCCGTCCTTACCATTCGAGACGGCTTTGTTCCCGGCACCATCAACCTTGAGGAGGCGGACCCGGAATGCGATCTCAATTATCTTCCCGGTAAGGGAAAAGAGATGAAAGTGAGGGCAACCCTTTCCAATAGCCTTGGTTTCGGCGGCCACAATGCGGTAGTAGCTGTTAAGGAGTGGAAAGAATGAACCCGAACTTTGAACCAATGACGGCCCCGGTCGATCTGGAAGGAGTAAAAACCCTCCTTCCCCATCGTGATCCCTTTCTCTTTGTCGATAGCCTCCTCGCCTTCAATGAGGAGACAATAGTCGGAGAAAAGCTTTTTGGCGACGATGAATTCTTTTTTCGCGGCCACTTTCCCACCTACCCTGTTGTTCCCGGGGTCCTACTCGTAGAGTCGATGGCCCAGTGCGGAGGTGCCGGTGTAGCCGCTGCCGGTTTTATTCGTAATACCATCTTCCTCCTTGCCGGCGTGGAAAAGGCAAAATTTCGGCGACAGGTGGTACCAGGGGACAAGGTCCGTTTCGAGATCGAAAACAAACGGATCAGCAAGTTGATGATTCGCCAGAAGGGCAAGGCCCTGGTCGGCAACGAGATTGCTGCGGAAGCAGAGTGGTTCTGTATCATGAAGAGCGAAGGAGAATAGACAATGGAACCCAAAATCAGAGGAGCAATCTGCATGAATGCACACCCAAAAGGGTGTGCCGAGGAAACCCGCAGGCAGATACACTGGACACAAGACTATTTTTCGCATCATAAGGCATCAAAGAAACTGAAAAGGGTCCTTGTCATAGGTGCGTCAACGGGATACGGGCTTGCCAGCAGAATAGCCGCAGCCTTCGGCTATGGCGCCGCGACCATCGGCGTTTCGTTTGAAAAAGAACCAAGCGAGAAACGGCCAGCTACCCCGGGGTGGTATAATACCAAGGCCTTTGACGAAGAAGCGAAAAAGGCAGGAATCCCGGCCGTAAGTTTCAACGGCGACGCCTTTTCGAACGAAATGCGGGCAAAGGTCGGGGACGCCCTCAAAAGTCTGGGCGGCCCTGCCGACCTTGTTATCTACAGCCTTGCCTCGGGAGTCAGAACCGACCCTGCCGACGGTACCCTCTATCGATCGGTCCTTAAACCCCTCGGAGAGGTGTACAAAGCCAAATCGGTGGATTTCATCAACGGTCGCCTCGGCGAAGTGGAAATTGCCCCCGCCACCGAAGAAGAAAGACGTGCCACGGTCAAGGTTATGGGCGGCGAAGACTGGCGGCTGTGGATCGATTATCTTGGGGCACAGGGACTCTTGGCCCCCGATGTAAAAACCCTAGCCTACTCATATATCGGGCCCGAGGTAACCCATGCTGTCTATCGTGAAGGAACCATCGGATCGGCAAAAAAGGATTTGGAAGAAACCGCAAAAAGGCTCGACAAGGAACTTTCCGCATCAGGCGGTGGGGCCTATGTGTCGGTTAACAAGGCAGTGGTGACACGTGCAAGTGCCGTCATTCCCGTGGTATCCCTCTATATCAGCCTTCTCTTTAAGGTAATGAAGCAGAAGGGGCTACATGAAGGTTGCATAGAACAGATGGTCAGACTTTTTTCACAGCGCCTTTATAGCGACAAGGCCGTTTCCGTCGATGCAGAGGGCCGCATACGGATCGATGACTGGGAGATGCGGGAGGATATTCAGGAAGAGGTTTCTTCCCTTTGGGAAAGGGTCGACGACGAAAATATTGAAGAGTTGGCCGATCTCGCTGGCTATCGTGAGAATTTTCTGAAGATACACGGATTCTCAGTACCGGGCATCGATTATGATGCTGAAGTAGATTTTCTGGACATATAAGGGAAATTCCTTCTTAAACAGGTTCAGCGTGGGTGATGGAAGCGTACCACCATGTGTACTACCGCCTCACCTGAACCGATATTTTCTATACTATGCTTCACATCACTATGATAGCTGACAAAGTCTCCCTTATGGAGTTCTCCCATATTTGTTCCAGCGTTTACCCGTACCGACCCCGAAATAACTGTTACGAACTCTTCGGTCTTCGGAATATGGGCTTGTGAGTGCAAGACTCCCCCTGCGGTGAGGCTCACCAGATAGATTTCAAGATCCTCAACCATGGAAAACGGAGAAAGAACCTTAATATGGACCCCTTCTTCCTCGGCATCCAATGAAGTGATGTGTTCACTTCGGGACACATGGAAACGTCGTCCTTCATCGTTGTTACTTTTTAGCAAGGTGTTTAGTGATATCTGCAAACCCTGCGCTATCTTCCATATCGTAGCGATTGTGGGGTTTACCTTTTCCGTTTCGATCTGACTCAACATTGCCTTCGACACTCCGCTGACCTGCGAAAGGTGGCCCAAGGTTAATCGTTTTTCTTTTCTAACCTTTTGTATATTCTTCCCTACCTGAGGAGGTCGTTGTTCAGGATCCATGCTCTGTGTCCTCTTATTGCAAGACGAATAGTTCAATATAGCAAATTTCTAATTGATATATTGATTTTTTTTCGTTATAATGAATTAAATTTAACTTACTCTTAAAGCACATACTTGTCAATCAAATAAGGCTTTACCAAGCCATGTAAAGTGCTTACAGTATAAGCTCTTCATCATACTCGGACGGAGGAAGCATTGGGAAATCTGCGAATCGTACTGGTCGAACCCCAGACCGCGGGGAATATCGGTTCGGTCTGTCGTGCAATGAAAAACATGGGAATCCATGATTTGGCGATTGTCGGGGCCCGGAATTACGATGAAAACAGGATTCTGACACTTGCGCTTCATGCGAGGGATATATGGCACAATGCCTTACGGTTTCCGGATATCGACGCGGCCCTCGAGGATTGTGTTTTTTCCGCAGGAATAACACGACGGAGAGGAAAATTTCGTAAATACTTTTCTTTGCTTCCCGAAGAGCTCGCAAAACGGGTCTCTGCGATAGAAAACGGAACGGTGGCTGCTGTTTTCGGAAGAGAGGCAGATGGACTTAGGGACGATGAACTTGCACGCTGTTCCGTGGCGGTCCACATCCCTTCAAGTCCGGATTTTCCGAGTCTGAATCTTTCCCACGCCGTGCAAATTATCTGCTACGAGCTCTTTCGCTGCAGGACTCCGTCATCGGTTACCTTTCAGCCAATCAAGCGAAAGGATGTCGATAAGGTTGCCGCCACAATCGTTGACAATTTCGATGCTATCGGTTTTTTTAAACAGGACGAGAAAGACGAGGTCCGTATCTTCTTTCATGATATTCTTACACGCGCTGCCCTAAGTGCAAAGGAAGCAAAGCGAATCGAGAAAATGTTTCGAAAAATGGCGGGGATCAAGCTTCACAAAGGCTAAAAAGAAGGAGCAAAGCGTCAGACCTCTTCCAACTCCTCAAGGTTTTCCGTCATCTCATCTTCTATCGTAGCTCTATGCTGGTATTCAAGAACACTTGTCCGGATGCTGATAAAAACCATGGGATAAATGTAATTGAAAAAGTGGCTTCTTTGATAGGTCCTCTTTTCTCGATATGAGTTCTCCATCGTCATCCACTCCTGCATCTTTTTCATGTAGGAATCATAGTTTTCAAAATCGATTTTCGGCTTGGTAGGCAAATCATCTTCTTTGATAAGGTCCTGAAGCGTTCCGAAAAGCTCGAACATGGAAAAAAGCGAATAGCCGTCTCCCATGGCCCGTTCTGCAGCCTTCTTGTCTCCGTCGAACTTACCCAGAAGGGCTTCCCAACGCCGAGGCAGCATATAGCTCACCATCTCACCAATTTTCAGATCAATTCCCTTATCTTTAAAGAGGAGGCCGAGGCCGTTGATGACGAAACGATTACCACGGTAGTACTGGAGCATCGACACGATACGATCCGCCCCTTCCTCACCCTTCTCCAAAAGCAGATTTGCCTGGTTCTTCAGAGCCTCGGGAAGTCCGGGGTTTACCTGGACACTATAGGTCTTGAATTCGGCATTCCGTTTATCCTTAAGTCGAACCAGGCTTTTTTGGAACAACTCCTCTTTAGTGATATCCCTGAAGGCACCAAAAAGAGCCTCGGCCTCCCGCTTGAAACGTCGGTAATATTCATCGGCGGTGCCAGTCTTTTCCAGAATAGAAAAGAGGTCGTCACTGATCCGGAATCCACCGATCGGTGCCGTAGATTCCATTCGTTTTGCCTTGATTACCGGCTCACCGATGACATCCCATTGTCTCGCCCCATCCGGTCCGAAATTGCCAATGGTAACCTCTCCTATATTGGCTCCGATACGAATTCGAATCTGGAAGAAAGCATTGATGGCCTGCCCCAAATCATGGCTGGTCCTCAAGGCACCAATAATATCAAAAGCCCGTTTGACAGACTCTCTGGTTTCGTCGTCGGCATCGAAGAGAAAGCGATCGTTTGCCTGGTTGAAGAGAAAGGCCACCCGTTGCATCTCCACACAGGTATAAAAAAGTTCCTTTGCAATGTAACGTTCCGTCTGCTCATGATCCAGCTCCCGCACCGAAGGGTCGATCAGGCCGCCGAAATGGAACATGATCGAATCTCCTTCGATCTTATTGAGAAAACCTCCGTGGCGTTTCAAGACGGAGTTGAACGCCGCATAAAGGCCGTTAAGAACAATCTGATTTTCCTTCGGACTCAAGAATTTGCTGAGATAGGTATAGTCGGCAATATCAATAAAACCAATACCGATCACCTGTTCCTGACTTGAACTGGGGATTTCTCCATTCTCGATTATTGCAGAGATCAGCTGTTTGGGGAGATAAAACTCCTCGATCTCCTTTCGGAAACTGATTTCCCGACTTGCTTTTTCCAGAGCAAAAGCGGAATCTCTTGCAGCAACCAGATTGTTAATAGCCTCAAGCTGCCGATCCAGGGAGGGTTCACTCTTCTCCAGTTCGGCAATAAGCAGCCGTATCTCTTCCACCCGATGGTCGTCGGCATCCGTAAGCCCGTTGTTTTTCAATAGTTCACGAAGATAGAAAATCACATAGGAAGGAGCCGCTTGATGTCTGCCTGCAACATCCCTGGCATGGGCAAGCAAGTCGTCAAGATCGAAAAAGGTGGTACCGCTCTGTTCGATGACATTCCCTTCCATGTGCTTAATAGTAACACAAGCCTCCTCTATTGGAAAGCATCTGATCTTCCTGTTCCCCTCTTGCCGAAAAAAGATTCTTGCTGGTACATTCTTTCTATGGATAGACAAAAAAATCAAACTGAATTTTACTCCCCTTTTGCTCATATTCCGGGGAAATATGAATGGTGTAGAATACACAGCCACAGCCACGGAACTCTTGACACCTTTATCGTGATTCAAAGTACCACGGACCAGCCCGTTACCGTGTATGTAAACAGTGCAAATGGAGAAGCCTTCATGGCCGATCGCTATCCCGAAAGCTGCTGCATTCGAGTTCCACAAGAGGATCTTCGAATTCACAGCTCAAACGGCGGCCGGGTGATAAGCGGCTTGCTCAGTTCCGATCGGGGCGATATACGCGAAGCCTTTATGCTTTTTCATGCCTCGCAGCACGTGCTTCCTGTCGAATCCGTTTACGGAGGGCATAATTTCAGAGTATGGGGCAGTAGATGGACTTGCAGCGGAATCGATCTGGAATTAGAGGCCTGGGTAGAGGGGCGCATACGTTCAGAAAACGAAACAATGGTTCTGGAAGGCGAAAAAGCGGTTATAACATGCGGAAGCTACGGGATCATCAAGAAGCTCGCTTGATCAGCCTTTACGGTGTGCACTACATCAGCAACTGTAGTGCGCCGATTATCCCGCCCAAAAGCGCCCCGAATAGATTGATATACTTAAGGTGAGTTGCAATCACCACCAGCAACAGGTCTTCCACCTGTTCTATCTCAAGTTCATCGATACGCTGCACCACCAGTGCATTGACATCTATATGCTCAAGCAACACGGCAGCATGCTTTTGGAGGAACGAAACAATCTCACCGGTAATGAGCCGTGCAAGGTTATCCCGACCGCTACTGTCGAGGGATATAAAACGGGCCGGGGGATTCTCGGAAAGAAGGCGGGAAAGGACTCCCCTTTCATCTTTATCAGTACCCCGACTAAATAATTCCACCACGGCTTTGGGAGAGTCAAGGCCAATCCATGTTGCAAGTGCTGCAAGAGACTGTTTTCTCAGCGAGGAAAAAAGCTCGTTCAAAACTATAACGAGCGAGCCGTCCGATGCGGAACCAGTGCCATGCAGCGAAGTATAGAGCCGGAATACCGGAATCTGCCGGGCCCGCAGAAGCGACACCCTAAGCCATTGGACTATTTTCTTTTTGACATCGGAACTCTCAAGTCCCTGATGCAACTGTTTCAGTCCGTCCTGAATAATTTCCGGCATACGCTCATGGAGTGTCCGGTCGTACTGTCCTGCCATCAACATCAGTCGCTGAACGCTGCTTAACCGGCCGATGACATCGGCAAGAAAAGCACGGCCATGCTGTTCCAATTGCCGCCGGATCGTTGGGCGATGGAGAAACATATCCAAAGCTCCGACCAAATCAGCGTAGCGTGAATCAAAAAGCTCACTTATAAGGATCATCGATCGGTAGGAAAGAAAGCTTCCAAGCGTTCCTCTTTCAGAGGAGAGCCTCTGATCAGCCTTTTCCGCGAGGGAGGAAAGGAGATCATCTTTGCCGAAATCAAGCGGCAAAAGCTCATCCAAGGGCTTGTCCCAACACAACTCAAGTACAGCCTCGCCCACTCCTTTTCCCAAAAGAGGGGAAACCGCAGCCCACATTGCAGAGTCACGAAGCGAAGGTTCAAAGGGATGATCAAGAAAATGATTGATCCCCTCCCTCACGCTTTTCTCAAAACGATCTCCAAAATCGAGGGAGGAAAGCTGTTTGCGGACCGCCTCCTCGGTAAAAAGGTGGGTACTTACCATTCTCCCGATGCTTCCGGAAAGTCTATAACGCTGCCTTGGAATGATTCCCGGTGTAAAAGGGATACGCAAACCCAAAAGACGCTTTTCACGATAGGGGCGAAAAAGCATGCCAATGGCAATACGATTGGTAATATATCCGATAAGAGCACCGATCAGGGGAGGCAGTAGCAAGGGGATGAATCGTTCCATTTAAAACTCCGGACTTCTGACAGCTTCCTCGGCAGCTTCCTTGCTACTGAAAAAACGAAGATAGCCGCCAAAAACGTAGCCCTGGAGCCCGTCGTAGGCAACCTGATACCAATACCCTTCCTGATTGTCCACAACGACCCGGGAAGAGGCCTTTCCCACAACCTCCATCACAGAGCCCTTCCATAATGTCTCTTTTACCTTGCTTTCGATACTTGGTCCACTTCGGAGTCTAAGATGACTGGAGATGATTACCGCATAACGAGCCCGACTTTCCAGAATGGGAGTCGGCGGTAATTTCAGATTCGGCATAGGCTCTTCGCTGCGGCTACAGGAACCAAGAAAAATTCCGAACACAAAAACAGATATATACAAAAGCGTCAAAAAATATCTACGCATATTGATCATACTCTCAAATCATTGCACGATTGGGGAATGAAATATAGAGGGACTATAGCATGTTTTTTTCTTTTTGTCATAGTCGTTTCACTACCGGTTGGAGCCAGAGAAATCATCCTCTCCACAGGTGGAGATGGCTCCGTCGCTTTTCTTGATACCGATAGATTCGGTTCGGCTTGTGCGGGCCGTCTGGGAGGGGTTGTTGGATCATGCTACGGTTTCCGGGAAAAGAAAGAGGAATTTTCTCTTTCTCCTACTTTCACCCTATCCTATTTTGGATCAAGCCGTTCGACCGTTACCGATAATATTGTTATCTACCGGGGCTTTTACGCCTTGCGCCTTGCGTTGGGATTGGATTTTTCCATTCCCCCCATCCCCATTATGATGAACATCGCCGTCGGCACAAACATTGCAAAGTACACAGACACGGCAAATTACTTCTTTTTTCCTGATCTGCAGTGCATGTTTTTCCGGGAAATCAACGCTCTTTCCCGGAAGAAAAGCACTTGGGATATCGGGCTTCCCATTCGGCTTTCCCTACGCAATGATATGGATGTAGACCTCTCGGCCGGCATTGCTTTTCGTCTCAATCTCTTTCTGTTTTGAGCTTTTTCGGCTATTGTTAGGAAGATAAAAACAGATCTTCGGAGGAGCGATGACTGAACGAATAGGAGATTACTTTGTTCGCCTTGAGTTACTGTCTTTCGAGCAGGCGGAGCAAGTCCTGGCCGTGCAGCAAGAGCAACCCAATCGACGTTTCGGCGAAATAGCCGTCGAACTCGGTTTCATCGGAGAGGAAGATATAAAATCCTACAAGCGCTATTGTGCAGAAAAGGATGGCTCATGATTGCGCTACTTTCTTTCTTCGTTATTCTCTTATTATCGCTTTCGATCGTGCGGATTGCAGCAATCATGCTTCAGCTTACAGGTCTTTCTGCAGATGCGGCACGATTTCAGGCCCGTTCCGCCTTTACCGGTACAGGATTCACCACACGCGAATCGGAAATGATCATTGGCCATCCTGTAAGGCGAAGGATCATCATGGGACTCATGCTCATTGGTAATCTCGGACTTGTGACCTTTATTTCGTCTCTTGTTTTTACTTTTTTAAGGGCTCGATCCGCCCTTGAAATGGCAAGCACAGGGGCTATACTCATAGGAGGGCTCCTGCTTCTCTTTTTCGTAAGCAAAAGCAAAATTCTTGATTCGCTTTTGAGTAAGATAATCACTCGATTACTCAGGCGTTGGACAAAACTTCATACGACGGATTATGATGGTTTGTTGAACCTTTCCGGCGATTATGAGGTGATAAAATCTCTTATAGGCCCTAACAGCTGGTGTACGGAAAGAAGTCTTGCAGAACTTCAGTTGAGCGATGAAGGGGTCCTGGTACTTGGAATATACCGGCAGGACGGTTATTTCATAGGCTCGCCAAAGGGCTCGACCTTTATCTACGATGGAGACGAATTGATTCTCTACGGTCGAGACGAACGGATTCGTGCTCTTACAGACAGGAAAGCGGGAGAAAAAGGCGATACGGAACATCGTGAAGCCGTAGATGACCAAAATAGGATTGAAGGGAAGCGACCGGCGCCCCTTCCTAACTCCTCGAGAAAGGGGTTCCGAGGTTTTTTCAGGAAACGAGAGTAGTGATATAATGATACTGCTTAATATACACATAAAGAGAAATAAGCTCCTGCTCCTTTGCTGCCTGCTCCTTCTTGTAATAACGGCTTCGGGCGATGAGCTTCGAAAGGTGCGGGTCCAACTTAAATGGACACACCAGTTTCAGTTTGCCGGTTTCTATGCGGCAATAGATCAATGCTATTATGCAAAGAGAGGTTTGGAAGTAGAACTGAGGGAGGGAAACCCGGCGATAAGTCCAACCGATGAGGTAGTCTCCCGGAGAGCAGATTTCGGTATCAATACGACCGACCTTATTGTCCATAGATCCCTTGGCAAGCCAATCGTTATTCTTGCACCAATATTCCAACATAGTTCGCAGGTGGTAGCGGTCAGCGGAAAATCGGACATCTATGCCCCCTGTGATCTTGAAGGGAAAAGCCTGATGCTTTCGGGAGACGGTGAAGCATCAATCCTGGCGATGTTTAGGTCTCAAGGAATCACAGATATCAGTATCATACCTCACAGCTGGGATATCATGGACCTGGTAAACGGAAAGGTCGATGCAATGAGTGTATACCTCACAGGGGAAGTGTACACCCTTCGCCGGTTAAAACTACCCTTCCGCATTCTTCGCCCGGAAAACTACGGGATAGATTTCTACGGTGATGTCCTTTTCACCAGTGAAGCCCTAGCAACCGAGGATGCCGACCTCGTCAATCGATTTCTCACTGCAACCTTGGATGGATGGCATTATGCGCTCAAGAACAAGGAAGCCATGATGGATCTTATTATTGAAAAATACGGCTACCATGATAGTCTGGAACGCCTCAGATACGAATCGGATATGATTTCCACCCTCATGGGTGAGGGGATTGTCCGACCAGGGCACTCCAGTCCATCACGATGGCAACACATCATCGATACCTATGACTCTCTTGACATGCTTAGTCGAGCGGTGGATATCAAGGAAATGGTTTTTCAACGAAGTCCGAAACTTTCACATAAGCAAGGAACGTCAATATTCCTGCTCTTAACGGCATTTCTTGCTCTTTTCCTGTTTTTCGTATCGTCCAAGTTTTTTACCGGCACACTTTGGCGCAAGATGGAACATAAGGTCGGAAGGCAATACGAACTTGATACGTTCATCAAGTTCGGCTTTCTCACCAGTATAGAACTGCCGCAGACAGTACACCGCCGGGTTATCGATAATCTTCAGATTATCGATCATATCATTCCAGCTGCAGAATCAGTCACACACAAAAACAGTCGGCATGAAAATCGTAAAAATATAGAACTCATAGATCTCTGTTCCTATCTGCATGATCTTGTCAGCCTGACCGACAGGAATTTCAATGCAGAGGAAAGCAGAACAATAGTTGACATTCCCCGTTTTCCGGTTATCGTGCCCATCGAACTGGCTGTCCCCATAGGACTCATTACCGTCGAACTCCATACAAACGCCCTGAAACACACCTCTGCCAAAGAAGGGAAAATCAGGATCACGTTAAAACAGGAAGAAAAAGAAATTTGCACGCTTTCGGTCGGAGACAGTGGGCCAGGTGTGGATGAAAAGCTTTTTCATCATAAGCGGACAAAAACAACTGGCCTGCCACTTATCCAATTATTGACCAAACAGATAGGCGGCAGCCTTGAAGTTTCCAGCCGTAACGGTACATCGATCACTCTCCGATTTCCCCTAAGAAAGCAGAAGGAAAAGACAATCGGTATCCGTTCTTGAAACAACGATGCTAAGGGAGCACATTGCAGAGATGAATCAGCGTCGAATAAGCATTCTTTGTCTTTCCGTAGGTTTCGCCCTCGTCTCTTGTAGCGTGGATATCGACTTTCCCGAGCGCTACGCCCTGGTCTACGGAGTGGCCGACTACCCCGATGGCTATAAAGATCTCAATTATACCGACGATGATGCAGAGAGTATGTGGGATTTGCTTGAAGAGAAGGGCTACACCGTTATTAGCAAAACCAACAGTGAAGTTACCGCATCCGCCATTCAGGAGGATATCGAGGGCCTTGATGTGCCGAAAAACGCTCTTTTACTTTTCTACTTTTCCGGGCACGGTACCTCCGATGATGATGAATCCTATATCGTCTGTTACGATGATACAGGATCGGATGTAGCTTTTATCAGCGGTACCACCCTTGGCTCCTGGCTCGCCGAGGTTCCCTGCAATAAGAAGGTTGTGATTCTCGATTCCTGCCATGCGGCGGGCCTCATTGGAGAAGGCTATTCGGTAGACGGGTATCCCGACGACTGGGACGGAGGCAGCAGCTTTGCCTTCTCGCTCAGCGAAACCATAGCAAACTACTTCTCCTCTCCCTCGGCGAACGGAATCTCCTATGACGAGGCCATCGTACTTGCCGCTGCGGGAAGTGATGAAGAAAGCTTTGAAGGAGGGGGCATTGGACACGGTTATTTTACCTACGGCCTGCTTCGGGGAGCGGTCCACGGCGACGACGATGGGGACGGATACATATCGACCCTGGAGCTCTACGACTATGCCAGAGGCATAGTGTTTAACGATGGCGCGTATTACTTGCCCCACATCTCGGGAGGCCCTGTCGACTTTATTCTTTTCGAGGCGAAGTAGGACACAAGCTACAGCGGTTTCCCATTTAAAAGGGCGAGGAGCAACTCTTCCAGTGTCTCATTCCACATCCCCTCCTTGTACCAAAGAGCCATCTCTTCAAGAAAACTACGGTACAGTCGCCCGAACTCCTTCTCCGCCTCGCGATCACCATCTTTTATCGCATAGAGTTCCATCATTCTGGGATGCTCCTCTTTCCAGCGCTCCTTCATTTCGCCCACCTTGGCAGGAGCCTCAACCCATCTGGCAAGCTCCTTTCCCTGACCGTCCCAGAGCGATATGACAGGTATATGGTCTACCCCGTCTGCAAGATAGCGTTTATGTAGTTCAGGAGCCTTCTCCCGACTAAAAAGCCGGAAGGGAATTCCGCATTTTTGAAAGAAGCTTCTCAAGATGGGGAGATTACAGGCCCAGTCGCCGCACCACGGCTCACTAAATGCGGAAGCCCTGACCTCTTCCATTCGGAGATTTCTTAAAGCCACAGCCTCTCTTAGTTTATCGACAAAGCGCTCCGGTGCATCTGCCTCCCGGACAAGGGCGCGAACAAGAGATCGGTAGAAACGAAGCGTTTCGAGGTAGTCATCTATCTCCACACCGGTAAAAAAGATCTCATCGGTCATATAGCTAAGTGATTTCATGTCATTAATCATACTATTCTTTGGCGTAGGAAAATATAGCTACTGTCCGGAATCGTGGTGAAAAATGAATAAAATCTCCTTTTCTCGTAGTTACTTATAGTAAGAACTACCAGAAAAAGGAGTTTTTCCATGTTCCATCCCCCCTTCTGCCCCAATCCCCATTGCCTCAACCACTTCTCTCCAAAAGGCCACTGGTTCTTTAGAACAGGCTCCTACTCAACCAAAACCTCCCCCCGCATCCAAAAGTTCAAATGCAAAACCTGCCACCTCTCCTTCTCCACCCGCACCTTCAGCATCGACTACTGGACCCATTTCC